>CAZOCA010000148.1:0-3984 GCA_964578105.1 uncultured Pararhizobium sp. | reverse complement strand
TATGAACGCTATGTTCAGGAGACAGGTGTTGATTGTGTCGGACTTGATTGGACATATCCGATGAAGCTGGCACGTGAGCGGTTTGGTGCACAGACCGTTCTGCAGGGAAATTTAGATCCAACGCGTCTGGTAGCTGGCGGGGAAGCGCTCCGCGAGGGAGTTGCAACGATCCTATCAGAAGCTAAAGGATCTCGATTTATCTTTAATCTTGGACATGGCATTACGCCGGAAACACCAATTGATCATGTCGCTGAGATGATCGATCTGGTTCGAGCAGGATAGAATAGATGTTGTATCTTTGGATCAAGGCGTTTCATATTCTGGCGGTCATCTCCTGGATGGCGATGTTGCTCTATTTGCCTCGGCTGATGGTGTATCATTGCAGTGCAACTGCTGGAGGCCAACAATCAGAAACCTTCAAGATCATGGAAAGACGTTTGCTGCGGGGCATAGGTACGCCGGCAATGATCGTCAGTTGGGTATTGGGGCTCTATCTCGTAGCTGATGGTGGTTATTTGTCTGACGGGACTTTCTGGGCCCATCTGAAAATTCTGCTTGTGGTCCTAATGTCCGCGCTTCATATGCGGTTTGCCTGGCACGTGAAGCGGTTTGCAGCCGACGAAAACAAGCATTCAGAGCGATATTTCCGGTTTATGAATGAAGCACCTGCGGTGGTGATGGTGGCAATTGTGATTTTGGTTGTCGTACGTCCGTTCTAAATTATGGGCAATTGTCACGAGGGCGTTTTACGGTGATCTACAAAAAGCCCTTGTGATTTCCTGCATTTATCGCTATCTGAGAGAAAACCTACCTTTAGCCCAGTTAGGGCGCTTTCAAAAACACAACAAAATGTTCTGCGTATTCCCATCGTGGACAAAAAAGCGACTTAATTAGCTGAAACAGGCATTGTGCAGGTAATTGCATATTTTTCTGCTTCGCTTATTTCGCTTCAAACTTTCACCAATCAATCAATTAACAAATATATGCGCGCAGGACGCGCAAGGATTTAAACAAACACATGGCCGAGATGAAGCTATCTGATCTAAAACTGAAAAGCCCGACCGAATTGCTGATGCTTGCGGAAGAGCATGAAATCGAAAATGCAAGCACGATGCGCAAACAGGAATTGATGTTTGCCATTTTGAAACAGCTCGCTGAAGAAGAAGTCGAAATCATCGGCGAGGGTGTTGTGGAACTTTTGCAGGATGGCTTCGGCTTTCTCAGATCGCCACAATCGAATTATCTGCCAGGCCCGGATGATATCTACATATCTCCGTCGCAGATTCGTCGCTTTTCCTTGCGGACCGGAGATACTGTTGAAGGTCACATCAGAAGCCCGAAAGATGGCGAACGCTATTTTGCGCTGCTGCGTGTCAACACCATCAACTTTGCAGATCCTGAAGAGGGTCGGCATAAAACCCATTTCGACAATCTGACACCGCTCTATCCCGATGAGCGTTTCAACATGGAAATTGACGATCCGACCCGCAAGGATCTGTCAGGCCGTGTGATCGATCTTGTTGCACCGCTTGGCAAAGGTCAGCGTGCTTTGATCGTTGCGCCACCGCGTACTGGTAAAACGGTCCTGCTGCAAAACATCGCCAATTCCATAGCGGCCAATCACCCTGAATGTTATCTCATCGTGTTGTTGATTGATGAGCGCCCGGAAGAAGTGACGGATATGCAGCGCTCTGTGGATGGCGAAGTTATTTCCTCCACATTTGATGAGCCGGCTTCACGACATGTTCAGGTTGCTGAAATGGTGATCGAAAAGGCCAAGCGCCTTGTTGAGCACGGACGTGATGTTGTGATCCTGCTGGATTCAATTACGCGATTGGGCCGAGCCTATAATACGGTGGTCCCAAGTTCCGGTAAGGTATTGACCGGTGGTGTTGATGCAAATGCGCTGCAACGCCCAAAACGGTTTTTCGGTGCCGCGCGTAATATCGAAGAAGGTGGCTCGTTGAGTATCATTGCGACCGCATTGATCGATACGGGCAGTCGTATGGATGAAGTTATCTTTGAAGAATTCAAAGGAACTGGTAACTCTGAGTTGGTTCTGGATCGCAAGGTTGCAGATAAGCGGACCTTCCCATCCATGGACATTCTCAAATCCGGCACCCGGAAAGAAGATTTGTTGATGGGCAAGGCGGAGCTGCAAAAAGTCTTCGTTCTGCGCCGCATCCTGTCTTCCATGGGTACGGTGGATGCCATCGAATTCCTGTTGGATAAGCTGAAACAGACCAAGTCAAATGATGACTTCTTTGATTCAATGAACACCTGATCTCAGGCCATATTTTAAAAGGTTCGATTCGTATCCGTAACCTTTAATGATGGAACTCGGATTAAGGGTTGGATGAGACTATGAACACACCAGCCTTGTTCACCGGAACGATTTTTGCTCTTGCCAGCGGCCAGACCCCAAGCGGTGTGGCCGTTGTGCGCATCAGTGGACGGGATGCGCGCTCGGCTTTGGATGTGTTTCACGTGAAACAACCAGAACCACGGCGTGCGCAATTGTCTGTGCTCACTGACGCAGACGGCCGACCGCTGGATCAGGGCCTTGTCTTCTGGTTTCCTGGACCTGCCAGCTTCACGGGTGAAGATGTTGTCGAGTTTCATCTCCATGGCAGTGCTGCCGTGCTGGATGCGGTTTTTCAACAGCTTGGTACTTTGCGAAACTGGCGTATGGCCGAGGCCGGAGAGTTTACCAGGCGGGCTTTTGAAAACGGCCGTATGGACCTCACCGAGGTTGAAGGGCTTGGCGACCTTCTCGCAGCCCAGACGGAAGCCCAAAGACGGCAGGCATTGAACCAGTATACCGGCTCATTGCGGATGCTGTATGATGGATGGCGACAAGCATTGTTGTCTCTCAGAGCTGCTGTCGAAGCAGATTTCGATTTTTCAGATGAAGAAGATGTGCCCGGTTCAGTCGCTGAATTCGTGTCGGGTGACGCACTTTCCCTGTCCCGTCAGATTGAAGCTCATTTGAATGATGGACGTCGGGGCGAAATCATCCGAAATGGATTACGTGTTGTTTTGGTCGGATTGCCCAATGCTGGCAAAAGCAGCCTTTTGAATGCGTTGGCACAACGCGATGTTGCCATTGTCACTGATGTGCCTGGCACAACGCGGGACGTCTTGTCTGTTTCTCTGAACCTCAACGATCAGCTGATAAATATTTCCGACACTGCAGGGCTTCGGGACAGTGATGATGTCGTGGAGATTGAAGGTATGCGTCGTGCAGAAGAAGCTGCGCGGGGCGCTGATCTGATCTTGTCGCTTTGTCCTGCCGATCAACCTGGCTTTCATGTGGCTTTTCGGGACTCAGATAAAGACGGCTTTCCGCCCGTCCTTAAAGTGCGAACAAAATGCGATCTTCTGGCAGACAGTCATCCAAATGACAGTTCGCAGGGTGATGAAGATATTGATGTCTCGGTTAAAGATGGATCTGGGCTGGATAATCTGATGTCAGAACTCGCTCGATTCGGCTCCGTATCTATCACGGGTCAAAGCGATGTTACGACCAATCCGCTTATTACACGCGCACGTCACCGACTTGCGCTGGAGAGCTGCGTTCAATCCTTGCAGTCGGCAGGCGATGATCAGTTGCCGTTGGAAATTCGCGTCGAGTATCTCAGGACCGCTTCTGATGCACTCGGTCAGATCCTTGGCCGCATTGACGTTGAAGACATTCTCGGCCATATCTTTTCTGAATTCTGTATTGGTAAATAAGAACCGAAATTGCGGCACTGGCCGGTGGTTCGCTATTCCTCGTGCTGGTCCGTTGAACCACCGAGTTGATTTGCAAGAGTGACTGTAAACATGCGCTTTGATGTTATTGTAATTGGCGGCGGCCATGCCGGCTGTGAAGCGGCGGCAGCTTCTGCTCGATTCGGAGCCGATACGGCTCTTGTGACACATTCCTTTGAAACCATTGGGGCGATGTCATGTAACCCGGCCATTGGCGGCCTGGGTAAAGGG
>CAZOCA010000147.1:2481-7216 GCA_964578105.1 uncultured Pararhizobium sp. | reverse complement strand
GGGGACGTCAGTCTTGTATTACGTTGCCAGGGTCCGCACCCTGGCAACTGACACATTCGGCCTAAACCGGACCGTAAGTCCGATTTCTCATTTCCTTTGCAAGGTCCCGAAAGCCGCACTTCGAAATGAAGCAGGGAACTCGACATCAAATGTCAGCACGGCGGACGACGCTGCCATTATCAATCTGGATGACTGTCTGATCTGCGACCATCAATCCTTATGAAATCAGAGAAAGAGTGCTGGAATCTGAACGCCGCGTGAATGTCCCGTTCAGATTTCATCAAGGTTGTTTAATCCAGGGTCTGGGCTCAATTGTTACTGTGAGGGCCAACAAACGACATCAGGTGACGTAACAATCATTCGCACTCCCCATCAAAGAAAGGAACAAGGAATATGAAACATCTAGCTCAAGGTATTACCATAGCGGTCGCCGTACTTATGCTGCCGGCCACGGCGGGCCTCGCTGAGGCATCGAAAGTCGAAAAGAGAGACCATATTCGCATGGAAGCAGTCAAGCGGGTGGGTGTTCGAGGACCAGGTCATTTCAAAAGAGTGCTTTCAGGCCGGGTAAAAGGTGACGGAGGCGGTGTCGTCGAATGTCAGCCGGTCGACAGTAAGTGGTGCAACGAAGGCTTTACGAAATTCTGTGCGGAAAGTAACGGAGTTGGCTCGACCGATCCTGATGGCCGTCTTATCTGCACATATTAAGGTGCTGACTAAAGTCTGACCCTTAAAGGGTTTTTACAAATTGCCCGAAAGGTTCGTTTTCATCACGGGATGCTGCGGCTGCCATTGGCGCATTGTCCACCAATGGCCGCTTCAAGTGTCCGCCGCATGTCACAAATGATCGTTTTGGCCAGTAGCAGAAACGCGTGAGTTTTGGTTCGTATGGGCAGAAGCACCAGGTCTGCTTCTTACTGAACATGGCCTATAGCGGGCTGCGCTGGAATGTGAGCTGGATTGTCCGCTGGATTGATTGGGCAATTGTGATCAGGAAAACGTCCGTCGTTAAACGACGGACGCGGTCTTTTGGAGTTTCTTTATTTGATTGCAAGGATGTCAAAATTGTTGACGTTTGCAACAACACCAGCGTCCCAGCCACCTTCCACGAGCACCGAAGACTGCTCTTTCAGCAAGCCAGCGACCTGGCCGGCAAAATGCGCGGTCCGGCCCGTCTCATCGGCAAAGATATCGAAGATGGCAAAGTTGTTCTCATCCAGTTGCAAAGCCACCCAGAACAGTGTCCTGGGTTCAGTGTCTGCAACGATTTCGCCCGCTGCTGTCAGCAAGTCTGCCAGCGCCTGGCTTTGGCCAGGGGCGGCTGCAAGTTTGATGTAAGTTGCGGTGGTGGCGTCATAAAGATCCACAGGTGCTTTTGCAGATAGAACCGAGGAATTGTGGATATTGGCAACAACACCATTGTCCCAACCACCCTTCACCAAAGTGTCAGCGTTTTCATTCAGAGCCCCGGCAACGGCACCTGAAAAATGAGCATTTCTGGCTTCTTCATCGACGAAAACATCGAAAATGGCGAGCTTGTTTTCAGGCGCTTGTAAAGCAAACCACAGCTCAGTACCGGGCTCGGTCTCTTTGACCAATGGCGCAGCCCCTGACAGAAATTGCGCGAAGGCCTCTGTCTGATTTTGGGCGGCGGTCATTTCGATATAGCTTGCTTTGTAATCCATCATGGCTTGTTCCTGTGCGTTGGCAGTTGTTGTCATCATTGCAAGGGCGCCGAGGGCGCTGAGAATTTTGGTTTTCATAGTGGTCTCCTGGGGTGAGGTGTCTGTTTTGTTTCGGGCAAATCTGCCGCTTGGTTAAGCTGCAAGGTTGCGTTTGGCCGTGTGCTTTTTTCCCTCAGGAGGCGCGTAAACTCCAATTCCCATTTTCTATTTAACGATAGGCATTGACTATGGGCTTCAGCATGGCAACCATAGCCGAAATTCGCTTATCCAAAGCCCGGAGGCTTCCATGGAGATGAATCAGATCCGCTATTTCCTCGCGCTTTGCGAGCATCGCAACTTTACCCATGCCGCACGCGCTTCCAACGTTTCGCAACCGTCTCTCACAGCTGCCATCAAGAAACTGGAAGATGAGCTTGGCGGCCCGTTATTCTTGCGTGACCGTGCGGGGTGTCGGCTCACACCGCTTGGTCTATTGGTGCAACCAAGGCTCGAAAAGGTGCATTTTGAGGCGCGTGAAGCGAAGGCTGAAGCCATCCGACACATACGCCTGGATCGGGTTCCGATCAGTATTGGCGTTGGAGAGACGATTGGGCACAACAAACTGTCGGACGCGGTCGAGCGTTACCGTGCGCGACTGCCGCAGGCTGAGATTGAACTGATAGTGAGCCCGCAAGAGACACTGTTATCTGGATTGCGGGAAGGCTCATTGGATATCGCGGTGACCGCTGCGCAGGTCAGCCCTGATCTTTATCGCATAGACCCTCTCTATCGCGAGGGGTATCGGGTCGTTGTCGCAGCAGATCACCCCATGGCCGAAAAAGAGACTGTATCGCTGGAAATGCTGGCGAATGCAGACATGCTCGACAGACCAAATTGTGAGATGCGCGATGCGTTGCATGGGACTTGCGCTGACAACGGGTACATACTTTACGCGGCATACCGGTCAAATCGTGTGGATTGGCTGTTGGCGCTCGCTCGCCAGGGATCTGGCGCTGTTGTCCTGCCGGCGACAGCTATCCCAAGCGATGATGCCCTTGTTTCGATGCCGATTGAAGATATTGAAATCGCACGCCAGGTTGTCGCGCTTCGATTTCGACAACAGGCATCCCGGCCCGAAGCTGAAGAATTGGTGCGCGAATTCGCACGTGGACAATCCGTCTTTAACTAGGGTCTGGACTCAATTGGGAGATTGAATTGGTGAGTGTGGATTTGAACGGTTGCAAAATCGTCAAACGATGACGCTCAAAAAAGTACCGACGAGCCATGGATACGGCTCGTCGGAACATGGGTAGCGTTTCAGCCTGTCAATCCGCTGTCTGGCAGCCTTTCAGCGAATTGTCGATGGCGAGACAGAAGCAGCCCGCCAAGCGCTCTGTGTACTCGATATGTGAGTTGTCCGGGTTGCTCATGCACTCGTCGATTTCATCACCGGATCCGCCCGCCTTCGACATGAATTGCTTACTATGCTTCTGACTGCGCACAATTCGCTGCAGCTTTAGCGGGATCTTTGTCGATTCCACTTTCATGGATTTAGCCAGCAATGGCGCTGGTGATACCGATGTCAGGACGATGGCCAGTACTGCAACCATAGGAGCAGTTGCCAATATTTTTAATGATGGGGTTTTCATGGTTTGGTTTCCTCTCAAATGTTCTTGAATGTCTGCGTTTTGATAGAGCGGGCTCCAATTTGGGCCACCTCCCCCGCTATGCGATTGGGGACGTGAACCAAATTGAATGGCGGTCTATTTGCAGGCCTTTGCGGTTGCTGTGCAGTTCCAAAGATCTTTTGCACCTTTTTTGCAGGAGAAATTTGTGTTTTGGGCTTTGCCCCAATGAGCAAATGACTGGCCATAAGTGGAAGCCACTTTCAAACCCCAGCGATAGGTTGCAGATTCCTGAGCCTTGCTCTTCTTGAAATAGAACATGCCCTTCGCAGACACTTTGCCTTCACAGACTTTCACTTCTTTTGCTGGCTTGGCAGATGCGCGGCAGCGCCAGGCTTCGACATTTGGTTTTCCGGGTACATCAACCCAGCTACATTTCATTGTTTGCTGTTTGGATTTGCCCCAATGGGCCCATGAAGCGCCATGCTGTTCTGCAGCGGCCAGTCCCCAGCGATAAACGGCTGAGTCTTTGGCCTTGTCCTTGTTTTTGTAATACATGGAATAGCCGTTCACCATCGGCTTGGTGAGTGTTTCTGCTTCAGCACTGTCAGCGGTAAAGGTGGACATTGCAGCGACGGTACAGATCGTAAAAACGGCGGCCTGCACGGATGTGGTAAGTGATTTGATTGAAGTGGTCATGGTCTCGATCCTTTTTCCTTGGTTGCAGAAACATCATTAGTTGCGCTTGCTTGAAGAAGTTCTGAACCATTCGTTCAGACTGTATTCATTTTCAAGTTGAGTAAAGCGCATCCACAGGATGCAGGGCCAAATTCCAAAAATCCGGACGAAAAACAGAAAAACCCGCAGCAGCGCCAATCAGCACCACTGCGGGTTTGAAATTCTGCGAAGCGCGCGGCTTCGCAATTCGTTTTGTTTAGTGGAAGGTGTAGCGTCCACCCAGGCGGAACTCATGAAAATCTATATCTTCATACGTCACCTTGCCAGTGAGGCCGGGCGTATCAGACTCGCCGGTCGCTGCATCACCCACCCACAAATAACGATAGTTCGCATCAATGGCGAAGTTATGGGAAACTTCATATGTCACACCAGCCATGGCGGCTGCTGCAAAATTCCATGACCCATCAGACTCAAAGCTGGAGTAGGAGGTGTTGCCGGTGTTCAGGCCAAATTCCCGACCAATATCAATATAGGCAAGGCCGATACCACCACCGATATATGGTGTGAAGGAAGAGCTGTTCTCCCAATCAAAGTAAATATTGGCAAGCAATGTGTACATGGAGCCGGAGCCATATTCATCATTCAATGCATCACCGCAGGTTATTATGTCGCCGCAGCGTGTATTGCCTTCAAAATTCCACTCAGCGCGATAGTCCAGCGTCAAATCTGCGCGGAAGAAGTGGTTGAATTTGTAACCGACACCGACAC
>CAZOCA010000147.1:0-2381 GCA_964578105.1 uncultured Pararhizobium sp. | reverse complement strand
TCCAGCGTCAAATCTGCGCGGAAGAAGTGGTTGAATTTGTAACCGACACCGACACCAATAAGCCAGGTATCGCTGAAGTCCTCATTCAAAAATTCCTGATGCCCCGCCGAACCATCATAGCTGACCTCGTAATCGCGTGTAGCGACATACCCAATGTCGCCGCGCAGATACCAAGCCCCTGCCTTGTCATAGACCGGTTCTTCATACACATATGTTGGCAGGTCAGCAGCAAATGCTGGACCTGCAAGAATGGTCGCAAGCGCGGTGATCGCGCCTAAAGCCCTAACAACCCTGTTGCCTGTCGTAATCATGTCAATACTCACTTTAGAAAACCAATACGCAGGTTCTATTTCGATTAAAACCTGGGGTGATATTGAATTGTTAAGGTTAAAAACTAATTAAATTCACAATTTTATGTGTTAACTTTACGTTTACTTAAGGTTAATGAATAGTAAAAGAGAAATTTGTAATGCGAGAACGATCGGTTACTGCCCTGCTAGCTCGAACGCCCAGGCATTGGTACATTCTGGCAATTCTTGTTGTCCTCTGGGGCACTTCGTTTGCTTCCAGCAAGATCGCGGTTGAAACCATTCCACCTGTGTGGGTCGCAGCTTTGCGCATTGCCATTGGTGCAGGTCTGATGTTGATCTACCTGATCATACGGCGGGAACGCCTCACCAGACGACCACATGATTGGCTGTGGTTTCTCTGGCTTGCTTTGTTGGGAACAGTTGTCCCATTCCTGTTGATATCCTGGGGCGTTCAATACGTCCCATCCAGCGTTGCCGGAATCCTGATGGCCACAGTGCCACTGGCCGTCATCATATTAGCGCATACGCTGTTGCCAGATGAACCGCTGACGCGGCGAAAAATGGCAGGTTTTCTGATCGGCTTTGTCGGTGTGGTGTTTCTGGTGGGCATAGGCGGCACCAAATCTCTGCAAAGCGGACCGCTCCAGTTCTGGGCTCTATTGGGCATTACCACAGCAGCGTTATGCTACGCCCTGAATGGAACAACGGCGCGCCTGATGCCGGTTATGAGCAGCGCCTCCAAGTCGGCTGGTGTACTGCTCGCCGGCACATTGGTGGCCGTGCCACTTGCAATGATCGTGTCGCCAGATGGACTGAATGAAGCCAGCATGGCCAGCCTGTGGGCCGTTCTTGCGCTTGGCATCTTCCCAACGGCCCTGGCAACCATATTGTTGTTCGTCATACTGGAGGAAGCCGGCGCTTCGTTTGTCGCCTTGTCGAACTACCTTGTACCGGTCTTTGCGGTTATGGTTGGGGTCGTTCTATTGGATGAAGTTCTGCAATGGAGCGACTGGGTTGGACTGTTCCTCGTGCTCTGTGGAATCTTCATCACTGAACGTTTCAAAGGCAAGAAAGACAAAGTGGCGCCATCAACCACTTGATTTATGACACTTAAAGTAATTTTACTGCGGCCAGCCATTGGCGTTTCATTGGCTTTCTCATATTGTCGCAGCCTCACAAAACGGATCGCAAATGACTGATTATCAGAAACAGGATCAGCAAAGCTCCAGTTGCTGCACGCCTTCAAACGGAACCTCCTGTGAGCCCGAAAAACAACTGGGATCAGCTGTCAGCAGCATTGACCAGTCAGTTGGTGCAATTTCCATTCCCGGTGGTTCCAGCCTTGTGGGGACAAACAGGCCGGAAGTGCAAAATGACGGCGAAGAACCCCTCAGAAAGTCAAAAATTGCCCCCTTCAGGATAGCCGTGACAGCGGTCACCAATCAGGATTTTGAGACCTTTGTGGCAGAGACAGGTCATGTCACCGAAGCAGAACAATTTGGCTGGTCATTTGTTTTCTGGGCACAGGTTCCAGACAGTATCGGCGCAACGCAAGGGGTTGCCGGGGTCGAATGGTGGCGGCGTGTTGACGGCGCAAACTGGCGCGAAGTGAACGGGCCAGGCACCGCTGCAACGGCATGGCACCCTGACCATCCTGTGGTTCATGTGTCCTGGAATGATGCGCGCGCCTATGCGGCCTGGGCAGGTGGACGCTTACCAACAGAAGCAGAATGGGAACATGCCGCGCGCGGCGGCCTTGGCGATGTGCGCTTCCCCTGGGGGAACAAGGAACCCAATGAGACAGACTATTTCCCTTGCAATGTCTGGCAGGGAAAATTTCCCGATACCAATATGGAGCTGGATGGTTACGCCACCACCGCCCCGGCAAAATCCTTCGAGCCAAATGGTTATGGGCTCTACAACATGGTCGGAAATGTTTGGGAATGGACATCCGAACCGATGAACATCAAATCTTTAAAGAAACAGGCCCGCATCAGAATGGCGGGCATGAAGGGCTATAAATTATCCAAGGGTGGCTCATTCCTGTGCCACCCCAGCTATTGCTACCGC
>CAZOCA010000146.1:0-7284 GCA_964578105.1 uncultured Pararhizobium sp. | reverse complement strand
GGCAAACCTACAGTCCGACCTTATCAAGCCATGCCTTGTAGCGCTCTTCGTCAATCGCGAGTCCCTCGGCGTTCAGCAAACCACGCGCCACCGCCACTGCGACAGCCCTTGTTCGGGAGTTAAAGGCAGGGCCGATTTCCTTTGTAATGGGGGTGGGATCGATACCCATTTTGTCATCGAGGCTCTTTAGGCGACTCTGGACGCCACGTGTGGAAATGGACCTGCGGGCAGCAATGGCCTTATCAGTCATGCCCAACGCGATATCGCGCAGAACTTCAAACTCTGCATCGCTCAGACCTTCATGTATGTTCTGGCTGCGCTGCTGTACGCCACGCACCTCCCGATCAACAACGCATTGATCTTCCTGAAACACACCTTGCACCGCCAGTTCGAGCCGGTGTTCGGAGGCCGTTTTCAACAAATATCCATAAACCGCATCGGCTGGCACAATGCGCGAGATGCCGCGCACATAGGCCTCATCAGCATAGTTGGACCAAAACAGAATGCGCATTGTGGGATTGTGGTGCCAAATGCCGCTGGCCGCAGCAACGCCACTGGCTTTGGGCATTTGCAAATCCATCACCACGCCGCCAATGGTCTCGCGCTTAACACAATCCAGCGCCTCTTCTCCATCAACCGCCTCAAAGATTTCCTCGCAATCCGGCAGCGCTTTAGAGACGATTGTGCGCAGAAATGACCGGTGAAACGGGTCGTCTTCAGCAATAAGTAAATTCATCAGGAGGCCTCCGTTAGAAGCTGCGGTGCAGATTTTACGCTATATGAGCCGGGTACTGTCAATCGAATGACCGTCAAACCGCCCTCGCGTTCAAAGGCAATTTTTCCAGAGATTAAGGCCGCGCGGACACGCATATTGTCAATGCCCCGCGTCGATTGCGCCCAGTTTTTTGGTGGTTCGACACCATCGTTGGAAATCGAAACATCAATGCTGTCGCCGTTTTGGCAATAGCAACATTCAAATTGCGGCAACGGCCGTGGCGAACGGCATTATTCACCGCTTCCTGACAAACGCGAAAAACGGATGTGCGCAGCATTTCCGGCGCGTGATCCAGCGCACCTTCCGTTTCATCACTTACAGAATAAGCGATCTTTGGGGCAATGCCCTCGACCGTCTGCTCCAGTTGCGCCTCGATGGCCTGCTGCAATCCAAACAGGTCCAATACACCCGGCTTTGCGTTCTCGATAATCCGGCGCAACTCGCCCATGCATTGACCAATTGCATCGCCAATGCCCGCAATTTCCGCGGCGGTCACTTTGCTGCGCCGTGAAAGCGTGGTCATCTGCCGGTAAATGCGGGACAGATCACCCAGGGTCTGATCATGCAGCTCCATCCCCAGGCGCTTGCGCTGATATTCCATGCCTTCCGTGAGCCGCAAGGCGCCCGACCGCAGCGTCTCTTCCCGCCCGCGCGCAGACCCTTCTGACAAAGCGAGTTTTCGTGCTCGTTCACCCATGGAAAGCGCATAGAAATAGGGTGAAATCAAATCTGCGATGTTCTTTGCGACGGCCAGATCATCTTCATCATATGCATTTTTCTTGTGGCTTGAGATGTTCAGAGACCCATGAATTTTGCCATGAACCAGCAGTGGCACATGAATTCTGGAATGCAGGTCTGCTTCAAAGATCGGCGCTGAAAAATGACCCGTTATGTAGAAGATCGGATCTTCCCACGCATCGCCTGACAATATGTAATCCAGATCACCGGTGAGCAGATCCCGGATCGGACTTTCCTTGATTGGCCGGAACTCATCATCATCGCCCCATTGGGTTGCAACACCCACCTCCACCGACACATGGCAATCGGTGTTGTCGGGTGAGATGATAACCACGTCCATGTGGTCGTAAGGTACTATGTTCTGCACTTCCCCGGCGATTTGATGCAGCACAGCTTTAAAGTCCATCTGCCCGGCCACAGCGCGGGAAATGGCCAGATAATGGTCCAGAGTGTGGTCGACCCGTGTTTGCATCTATCAACTCCGATTTGCTGCAGTGTAGGACATGGCTCGCCTGAGAGGAAAGTCGCCGGGTTCGGTTATCAACTTCAGCTTTCCGCGCTGGCAACCACGGTTTTCCGCATCCATTGTGTGCATATGCGCAAGATATGTTGCCACGCGCACCTTGTTTTGTAACGCATTCAGAATTATCCGTTTGGGATATAATATAGGGGGAGTCTATGTCAGATCACTTAGTCATTCATGATCCACGGTTTAAAGACCTGATCAAGGCGGATGCACCACTGGAAAAGATTCACAGCGGATTCGTGTGGGCTGAAGGTCCCGTCTATTTTCCTCACGGCGACTATTATCTTTGGAGTGATATTCCCAACCATCTGGTCATGCAATGGACCGAAGGCTGCGGTGCCCGCGTTTATGATAATGAGTCCAATTACTGCAATGGTCATACGCGGGACCTTGAAGGGCGTCTTGTTACCTGTGAGCATTTGACGCGGCGTGTTACCCGCACTGAACATGATGGCAGTCTGACGGTGATTGCCGACAGCCATGACGGAAAGCGGCTGAATTCTCCCAATGACGTTGTCATCAAATCCGACGGCTCAATCTGGTTCACCGATCCGCCCTATGGGATCATCAGTGATCATGAAGGCCAAATTGCCCCGCAGGAACAGGGCGGATGCTATGTGTTCCGTGCTGACCCGAAGACGTTTGAAACCACAATCGTCGTTGATGATTTTGTAAAGCCAAACGGTCTCGCGTTTTCACCGGATGAAAGTATTCTTTACGTCGCAGATTCCGGCCGCTCGCATGATCCGGACGGCCCGCACCATATTCGCGCGTTTGACTGCGATGGCACCACGTTAACCGGCGGAGACGTGCTGATCGATATTGAAAAGGGCGTACCGGATGGTATGCGCATTGATGTGGATGGCAACATCTGGACCAGCAGCGCCATTGGCGTGGAATGCTTTGACCCTAAAGGGGTTGCCCTTGGCTCAATTCTGGTTCCTGAAGTTGCGGCCAATCTTACATTTGGCGGACGCAGCGGCAGCCAGATGATGATTACAGCAACAACATCGGTCTACACGATTGACGTTGCGACGCGCGGTGTGAGCTGAGCAGGCTGATGTGAGCAGAGTGGACAAAGCTGACCTCGATCAATCCTCATTCAGCTCGTGTTTCTGGTACATGCCCAAAACTAATGGCCAGCCTGTTCCAGGCATTCATTTGCGCAATGATTAGCGTTAAGTCGACAATCTGTTTCTCTGAAAAGTGAGCGCCTAGGGCGTCAAATAATGGCTTTGGCGCGCCACGATCTGCAATCGCGGTTACAGCTTCCGCCCATGCAAAGGCTGACTTCTCGCGTGCATCAAAAAATTGGCACTCATGCCACACGGTCATGCAATCAAGCCGTTGCTGCGTTTCTCCTGCAGCTCTTGCCTGAGTCGTGTGTAGGTCAACGCAATAGGCGCATCCGTTGATTTGAGAGACGCGCAGTTCAATGATTGCCCGCAACTTGCCATCGATTGATGACATGTTGTCCTTAGCTCTTGCCATGCTGGCGATGGCTGGACCATTTATGGAAACATAGTCGAGGCGTTCGATCATCTCACTGACTCCAAGTGTTTTTCCAACGTGCCCGTTTGAAAGTTTGTTGGCTGGTTTTGGCTTAAAGCCAGAATTTGGTTCCACCTTGTCGGATGGCAATTTCCCAATCGTTTAGCCGCAAAGGCAAGCTATCTGTCCATACAGGCAGAGGCCTGCATTAAAAAGACGCAAGGCTTCAGCATTTGACATTCATACATTAGCGGCCTGGTGAGCGGTGCAGGCCAAGAATTCCTGTGATGAGAAGTCAGGATTGCACTTGGTAACAGGTTGGGCAAAACGGCTGTTCTTGCAGAAAATCCTCAATGCAATTATTGCAGGTAGGATAGAAAGCTTCAGACCACCGGGATTCGCTCATGCAAAAGACGCGCAAAAAGACGCGGCCAGGACAAACTGATATCGCGAAAACCCTTGGCGTTTCTGTCAGCACGGTATCGCGTGCTCTGGCAGGATCGCCTCTCATTAAGGACAGCGTTAAACAACAGGTCCGCGACGCCGCTGTGAAAATTGGCTACCGCTTCAAAGAAGCGCAGGATTTTGAGGGGTTTGAACGTATCGTCGTTCTGACTTCGCTGGATGCTTTTCGCGATACGCGCTCCTCGATGTATAATCGATTGCTGGAGGGTATTCGCGCCGAGGCCGCGCGCTTTGGTGGAGAGTTCTCCATTACCATTGCAAAATCCCGAACGCCCATTCCCGACGCCATTGACAAGAACCTCGGCCCCAAGAGCGGGTGTATTTTTCTAGGCATTACGCCAGACGCTGCAACAGCGCAAAATCTGGTTGATAGGGGCATTCCGGCAATCGTCTGTAACGGTTTGGACGAGGAACTCATTCTGGATTCCATCAGTCCGGCCAATTATCAAGGTGCTGCCATCATGGCTCGGCACCTATTGGAATTGGGGCACAAGAAATTCCTGTATGTGGCAGGCACTGATCGGGCAACCCTGCGGCTTCGCTATTTGGGTTTTGAGAAATATATCGAACGACATGGCGATACTTCGGGAACCGGAATCCTTTCAATATTTGAGGAATGGGCAGACCAATCAGAAGAAAAAAACGAGCGTTTCGAACATTGGATGAAGGCGGAACGGGGCGACGCCACTGCATTGTGTTGCTTCAATGATGGCGCAGCCGTCTGGGCGATAGAACGTCTTCAATCCATGGGTATTTCTGTACCCGATGACATTTCAGTGGTCGGCTTTGACGATCTGCCGATTGCGGAAATTTCAGATCCGGATTTGACGACGTTTCACATCGACTGGACACAGATCGGACTCCAAACCGTGCAAATTTTGCATAAACGTATGATTTCACCACATTCAGCGCCTGAAATTATGCAAATCTCTGGAAAACTGGTCGTCAGAAACAGCTCTATCAACGTCTAAAAATCGCAATAAAGCTATACTCTCTGCCGAAACCGATCCTAAACACCCCGACTCTTCTGCAAGACTTCTTAAATTCTGCAAAAATTTCTATCTTGCAAAAAATTTCATATTCTGTTTTCAATTGGCTTCAATCAGTTGGAGGCTGAAAGTTGACATCTATTGCGATTCTCATGCCTCAAAAGGTGTTTGATGCCCAAATGAACGGTAGCCAATTGGAGCGATTGCGCAATCTAACCGCAGATGGCAGCTACTTTCACGCTACAACCATGGAAAGCCTCTTGAGCCACCCGATGGCCGAGAAATTCGATGTTCTGATGACGGGCTGGTCAACACCAAAATTGACCAGTGATCTGTTGGACGCCTGTACGTCGCTCAAATTGGTGGTCCATTGCGCGGGAACAGTTCGCCACTTGGTGGACCCTTCCTTCTTTGACCGCAACATTCGTCTGGTAAACAGCGCAGACGCCAATGCAGTGCCGGTTGCTGAGTTTCTGTTGTCCTGGATTTTACGATGGAACAAAAGGCTACCCCTGTTTGAAAACAAATACCGTGCTGGCCACTTCATCGAGAAAAATGTGTCCGCGGAATTCGATCTGCTTGGGAACCGTGGAAAAACAATTGGCGTCGTCAGCGCTTCACGGGTCGGGCGCCGTTTGATTGGCTTGCTAAAGCATTTTGAGCTGGATGTTTTGCTATGCGATCCGTTTTGCACAACAGAGCAAACGTTGGCGATCGGGGCGCGCAAAGTAGAGCTCCCCGAACTCATGGGCGCAAGCGATATTGTCTCGATTTGTGCACCGCTATTGCCCGAAACCGAAAACCTGATTGGTGCGGCGCAGCTTGCTCACATGAAAGATGGCGCGTTGCTGATCAACACATCCCGCGGAAAACTGGTCGATCATGATGCTCTTTTATCGGAGCTCGTATCCGGCAGATTGAATGCTGTTCTGGATGTCACTGAGCCGGAACCATTGCCGCCAGGGTCGCCTTTCTTCAGCTTGCCGAACGCCTACCTCACACCGCATGTGGCGGGCTCCATGGGGTTGGAAATTCATCGCATGACAGATAGCGCTCTTTCCGAAATTGAGTTGTTTCTGTCCAGCGGCAATCTACGGCATTCCATTACATTGAACGACTGGGCGATTGCGGCATGAGCATCCAACCGGCCATTCAGACAGGTTTGTGTTCGGTCACTTTCCGACAACTTGCAAGTACAGCAATCGTGTCTATGGCCCAGGATGCAGGGATAGAAGCCATCGAGTGGGGTGCAGATATTCATCTTCCCCCGGGTGATCTGAAAAATGCGCGCGCAATTCGCCTAGCTTGCTCAGACTCTGGCATCGCCACCCCGACCGTCGGCTCTTATATCCGCTGCGTTGAAACATCTTCTTCCGACTTTTTATCGGTTCTGGAAACCAGTCAGGAACTTGGCGCAACGTCCCTTCGTATTTGGGCAGGCACTCAAGGGAGTGCGGAAACGCAAACATCGCAACGCGCAGAAATAACGGCCACCATCAACAGTTACTGTGATCTGGCGGCAAATCAAGGCGTTGTGCTTGCGTTGGAATATCATCAGAACACTTTGACGGACACGTTGGATTCCACGCTGCAGCTTTTGCGCGATGTCGATCACGTTTCTCTTTCCACATATTGGCAGCCTCGCAAAGCTGGACCTGTTGGCGATGCGCTCATCGAATTGGATGCCCTGAAGGATCACTTGCACAATGTGCATGTCTTCCATTGGGAAAGTTACGCCGAGCGGCACGCTCTGGCTGATGGAAGCCAATATTGGGCAGCTGTATTTGCCCATTTGTTCGCATTGCCAAAGCCAAAAAAGCTGAATGGCCGCTTTGCATTTCTCGAATTCGTCAAAAATGACGACCCCGCACAATTTCGGCGGGATGCTGCGACTTTGAAAGAAATTTTGGCATCAATCCATGCCGAAATCGGTGTGGAAACAAACTAAGAGGGAGGAACTAAAATGAAATATAAGGCCTTATTAACGGGCGTGGCATCGATTGTCTTGATTGCTGCAGGCCCTTCATTCGCTGACTACAACGAAGCACCAGCCGTGAAAGCCATGGTGGATGCCGGAACAATCGGACCCGTCGCTGACCGGCTACCCGCAGAGCCGCTTGTGGCGCAAGCACCCGAGGTTGTAACCTATGGCGGAACCTGGCGTTCTGCCCTGAAGGGCAACAACGACTCTGGTTGGATACGCCGTTCCAGCGGGTATGATCCGCTCGTCAAATTTTCGATTGATTGGGATACGGAAGAGCCGAACATCGCGTCGACCTCGGAGGTCAATGACGACGCAA
>CAZOCA010000145.1:0-7305 GCA_964578105.1 uncultured Pararhizobium sp. | reverse complement strand
TCTAGGATTACAACGCCATCGTCGATGCAGCCTGTGATGCGAGGAACGCCCTCATCGATAAACCAACAGCAATTCAATCAATAGGGATGCGAGATTGGGCGCATCTGTGAAAAGTCAGAAATTACCGCCGCTGGTATAATACGCCATTCAAAGTCCCGCTTCTGGTTCCCATTGACCAGATATTGCTCTCTGATGGCGCAACTGCCCAAAGCGCAATTGTGGGGCCTGAACTTGGATCAGACCACCGGCCTGTATCTGTGACATTCACTTTGGGTGATTGAGAGCCTGACGACACGCCCCATTAAGCTTGGGGCAAAGGCACCGCTGGGTCGTTTTTTACTCTGCCGATCGTCAGCGACGTGCGCACACTTTCAACATGCGGAGCCGCTGTCAGGTCATTGACAATAAAGGACTGAAAGGCCTCCAGATCAATCGCCACGCATTTCAGGATAAAATCCACATCGCCCGACAGCATGTAGCATTCACGCACGATATCCCATTTGCCAACGGCCCTTTGGAAAGCCTGCAATTCCGCTTCACCCTGTGAAGACAGTCCCACGAATGCAAACGCAGTCAGCTGATAGCCCAGGCCCCGTTCGTTGAGCAACGTCCTGTAACCTTCGATGATACCATTCTCTTCGAGCGCCCGCACACGACGCAGGCAGGGCGGCGCTGAAATGCCAACCCGCTTTGCCAGTTCAACGTTGGTCATGCGACCATCGCTTTGCAACTCGCCGAGAATTTTCCAATCAATTTCGTCCAGCCGGTCTTTCATGCCTACCATTTCGTAGCTACAAACAGGCCTACTGGCAGCTCTGGCCAGGCACCAATCTGAGATATATTCTCTCTTTCCACTGCCCTGAAATGAAAGATTCGACAAGGGGTAGACGGCAAATCAGTCCTGCCAAACAGCGAAAAGGCACATTATGCACATTTGGGTGCTTACCGACGGCAAGGCTGGTGACCTGCAACCCTGTTTGGGAGTTGCGGGACGGCTGGCAGATATTCTGAGATTTGAGCAACAGAACGTGACAATCGAAGAGCGTGTGGTGGATCCCAAAGCACCTTGGGTTTGGTTCATGCCCTACGGCCCGGTCAACCCTTTCACGAAACTTGATACACCCGATGATCCGCTACGCCCGCCCTTTCCTGATATTGCCATTGCATCCGGCAGACGCGCTGTTGCCTATTTGCGGAGCCTGAAGCAACGCGCACCAGACTGCCTGACCGTGTTCCTGAAAGACCCATTGACTGGACACAGGGCAGCGGATCTCATTTGGGTGCCGGGACACGACCAGTTGCGCGGACCCAATGTTCTGGTCTCAGATACGGGGCCACACCGCATCAGTCAGGCAATGCTTATGGAAAAGCGAACAAACCCGCTCCCGCAGATCGCACATTTGCCTCAGCCCCGCCTGTCGATTGTGCTGGGCGGCCCCGCCCGCAAAACCATTTACTCGCCGGAAGATGTTTCAAATCTGGCAAAAGCTCTGGAACCACTTGCAGCTCAAGCAGGCAGCCTTCTGATAACCGGTTCCCGCAGAACGCCCAAAATCTGGCTGGAAGCGCTTGCACAAATCATCGAATCCAAACCGGGAATTGTCTGGACCAGCGCGTCAGAGATGCCAAATCCCTATCTGGATTTTCTTGCCAATGCAGATGCCCTTGTTGTTACGGGCGACAGTCACAATATGATCAGCGAAGCACTGGCCACGGGCGTTCCGCTTTATCTGTTTGCGCCGAAAAAGCTGTCACCAAAGCTCACGGCATTTCTGAAAGCGGTTTATGCACACAAACTGGCACTGCCTTTGGACAAAACAACACGTCAGGCGCTTGAACTGAAGCCGCAGGAACCAATAGACTCATCTGCAATTATCGCAGAAGAGATTCGCAAAAAACTGAATGCTCGCAACGCCAGCGCCACGCGCGAAATGAATGGAAACTGACATGTCTACCCAGCACGCAAAGCTCATCATCATCGGCTCCGGCCCAGCCGGCTATTCCGCTGCAATCTATGCAGCCCGAGCCATGCTGGAACCTGTTATGATTTCAGGCATTCAGCCCGGCGGCCAACTGACCATCACAACCGAGGTTGAAAACTACCCTGGTTTTGCAGAAGCCATTCAGGGGCCTTGGCTGATGGAACAAATGAAAGCCCAGGCCGAGCATGTCGGCACCAGCATCATATCAGATCACATCACAGCAGTTGATCTGGCAAAGCGGCCGATTGAACTGACCAGCGACAGCGGCACGCTTTACACCTGTGACGCCCTGATTCTGGCAACCGGTGCGCAGGCCAAATGGCTTGGTCTGCCCTCCGAAGAAAAATTCATGGGTTTTGGTGTTTCCGCCTGTGCCACATGTGACGGGTTTTTCTATCGCGAAAAACACGTCCTGGTCGTTGGCGGCGGCAATACAGCGGTTGAGGAAGCGCTGTATCTGGCCAATATCGCGAAGAAAGTCACCATTGTGCATCGGCGTGACAATTTCCGCGCAGAACAGATCTTGCAGAAGCGCTTGTTTGCCGCGCCCAATATCGATGTGATCTGGGATTCCTATGTGGATGAGATCGTCGGCAAAGAGGGCTTTCCGCCATCTGCTGAGGGTGTAAAGCTGAAGCATATGCAAACCGGCGATGTGACAGATTTCCCCGTCGATGGTATCTTTGTAGCTATCGGGCACGCGCCAGCCACCGAACTGGTGAAGACCCAGCTCAAGATGAAAGACAATGGGTACGTCTGGACGGAGCCAGACAGCACCAAAACAGATATCCCCGGTGTTTATGCGGCCGGTGACGTAACAGATGACATTTACCGTCAGGCTGTAACTGCCGCCGGAATGGGCTGTATGGCTGCACTGGAAGCGGAAAAATACCTTGCAGAGCTTGCGCTTGCAAAGGAAGCAGCCGAATAAGACGCACACACAAACATCATTTAGTGAAAGCAGCCCATGGATTGGGATAAACTCAGAATATTTCATGCGGTTGCTCAGGCAGGCTCTTTTACCCATGCCGGTGAAACGCTGCATCTCAGCCAGTCCGCCGCCAGTCGGCAGATAAGCGCGCTTGAGAAGGATCTGGGCATTTCGCTGTTCCACCGCCATGCACGTGGTCTGGTGTTAACCGAACAGGGCGAGTTGCTGTTTCGCACGGCCCATGATGTTCTCATGAAGCTTGAGGCCGTTCAGACCCGATTGAAGGACAGCAAGGAAAAGCCGAACGGGACTTTGCGAGTTACAACAACAGTCGGCCTTGGCTCAACCTGGCTGGCAGCCCGAATCCGCCGTTTTGTGGAGCTCTATCCTGAAATCGAATTACAGATTCGCCTGGAGGACAATGATCTGAACCTCACCATGCGTGAGGCAGATGTGGCGATCCGCCTGCACCGACCTACAGAGCCGGATCTGATCCAGCGCAAATTGTTCACTGTGCATTTCCACGTCTATGCCTCTGCCAAATATCTGAAGGAAAACGGACATCCCAAAGATCTTGCAGATCTCGACAACCACCAGACCATCGTCTTCGGTGAGCCGGTCCCGCATTTTCTGCGTGACATAAACTGGTTGCGAACAGCTGGACGCCCACCAAACAATCCAAGGGTACCAACACTTACGGTCAACAGCGTGGTGGCCATCAAAGTGGCTGCGGAAAATGGCGCGGGAATAGCAATGATTCCCGATTATCTACTGGATGACAGCAATCAGTTGATCGATGTGTTCCCTGACGAAGATGTCCCTTCTCTCGATACATATTTTGCCTATCCGGCGGAATTACGCTCATCAGCACGGGTTCAGGCGTTCAGAGATTTCCTGATTGACCAATCCCAGCGGTGGCGCTTCTAGAAAACCCAGCTATGCAATTCATGCATGGCAGCTACGCAAATGCAGCGCTTGTGAATCCGTGAATTCGGCCTAAATTCTAATTGTAAGTTACGAAGTTATCGTTCTCCTCCCTCGATAACTTCCTCAAGTAACTTCCCAAAACTTCTGTTTCTACTCCTCCCCAGAAACAGACTTTTAAAAAACCGGGACATTGCCCTTGGCGATGCCCGGTTTTATTTTGTCTAAAATCAGTGATGAAATAAATGGATCAGATCGGTGCACGGCTCGATTGAAAGCCCAACAGCTTGTCCCCCTGAGGCAATCCGAGGCCAAGGTCAAAGCCAATCATCAGATGGCGCTAGCCCACAGAATGCCAGTGCAAAACGCGCACAGGCTTTCTGAGGGCTGGTCTCAATTGGAAGGTTGGATGCAGGCCCTAGTAGTAGAGCTGATCTTCTGGCAAATCCTTGTAAAGGTGGGCCACCTGCTCTGCATAACCGTTAAACAACTGCGTCGGCACGCGATCTCCAGATCCCAGAACCTCTTCTGTTGCCTGGCTCCAGCGCTTGTGTGGCACCTCAGGATTCACATTTGCATAGAAGCCATATTCCGCAGGCAGAATCTCTTCCCAGAACGAAACTGGCCGTTCGTCTGTGAAACTCACACGCACAATCGATTTGATTGATTTGAAGCCGTACTTCCAAGGCGTATGCAGACGCAGAGGTGCGCCAAATTGTTTCGCAATCGGTTTGCCGTAGGCACCGGTGGCTATAAAGGACAGATCATTGGTCGCTTCCGCCATGGTCAGCCCCTCAACATAGGGCCACGGATACCAGATCTGACGTTGGCCAGACGCAATTTTGGCGTCTTGGAATGTCTCAAAGCGAATGTATTTCGCGGATGACAATGGCTTGGCAAAATTCACCAGTTCCTTCAGCGCAAAACCAGACCAGGGAACAACCATGGACCATCCTTCAACACAGCGATGGCGATAGACGCGATCCTCCAGCGGCATGGCGCGTACCAGAGTGTCGAAATCGACGGTCATTTCCTTCTCGACCATCCCATCGAATGTCACAGTCCATGGCCGCGTCTGCAGTTTCTGGGCTTCTTTGAAAATCCGCTTATGAGAACCGAACTCGTAAAAATTATTATACTCCGAGTTCACCTCTTCATCCGTGATCACTCGACCGGCATCCGCGAAGTCAGGGTTCATACCTGCCGGATAAAGATCAGCAGTTGGATCGGGTTCGGCCGCTTCCATCTCGCCACTCGGCAATGCCAACCCGGCAGCAACACCAATACCAGCAAACCCGGCGGCCTTGATCAGATTGCGGCGGTTCAGGAATGTTGCCTCACTGGAAGCTTTGTTTTCCGAAATTTCCCAACCCTTGGGGCGTTTGATAAGCATAGCATTCCCTTTCTGCTTTTGTTGCCGTAACAATCGGCACAATGCAGATGAATATCAAATAAACTGTTGGTGAGGTCAGCGTGTTCCATACCGAATCATCTTACCCGAGGGCTGGTCAAATTGAATCAGACATCGCTTGAAGTCACCCGAAACATGGCCAAAGCGCTGGGTAAAACCCAGTATTACCCCCCGGAAAGGATGCAGGCCTATCAACGTAAATTGTTGGAGCCGCTTCTGCGTCACGCACGGCAGGAAGTACCCTTCTATGCCACGCGCCTCGACCCGCTGTTTGCCAAAAACGGATCAATTCGCTGGGACGCATGGGAAGACATACCCACATTCACCCGTGCTGAGGCAAATGAGGCTGGCGAAGCACTGTTCGCAAAATCTGTTCCCGGACATGTTGGCGGTTACAGCGAAAACCAGACTTCAGGCTCAACCGGCACACCTTTGAGAATCCGCGTTTCCGGAATTGCCAACCTGATGAGCGCCTCTGCCGCACAGCGCATCTTTGAGTGGCATCAAGTCGATCTGTCCGGCAATATGGCCTTTCTCGTAGACACGCAGGGAAGGCATCCCTACCCGAAGGGGTCACGCGGCAAAGTATGGAATGTTGCAAATCCAGAGGCGCCAGCTTGCCAGCTATCGGTCACAGAACCAATCTCCAACCAATTCGAATGGTTGCAGGAGAACAAGCCCGATATGCTCATCGCCTATCCATCCATCGCGGCGGCGATCTGTGAATTAGCTGAGGAACGTGGACAAACTGTGCCCATCCACACTGTGATCGGTCAGGGTGAAGTCTTTCTTGAACAGTCGAAAATTTATCTCACGGAAGTTCATAATCTCAAACTGATCGATCGCTTCGGTGCCTCCGAAATCGGAGCCATCGCGGCACAATGCCCGACCGAGACCCGATATCATCAATTCTGCGAGGCGAGTCTGATGGAGGTCCTCGCTTTCTCTGATGATCGGCCAATAAAGGAAGGCCGTGGACGGTTGGTGCTGACGCCATTCTACAACTACGCCATGCCGCTCATACGTTACGAAAATAAGGACCAGATTGAAATCAATCAGGTGCCATGCTCGTGCGGCCGCACCCTGCCGACAATAGAGCGCATTCTTGGCCGCGAAAGGAACGTCTTTACCTTCATCGATGGCAGTCGCTCCTGGCCGGTTATGCGCACGAATGAATATGCTCCATTCCTGCCGTCCCGCCAGTTGCAAATCGTGCAGAAAACAAGAACCGACATTGAAATCCGGTTCGTACGGGACATTGATGATCCCACGCCAGTCAATCGTGATGGTTTGCAGGAATTCCTACGTGAGAGATTGCACCCGTCCATTCAGCTTGAGCTCGTTGAAACTGATGAAATCCCAAGGGCCGCATCTGGAAAGTATGAGTTCTGGATATCACTCACAACATGATTCTGGTCAGTTTCCAGAAGTCCAATTGTCTGCGGCAGCTGACATTTTGGCAGAGAAATGAACACAGGAGCAGGTCACATTGAATCAGGCATCGCTTGAAGTCACCCGTAACATGGCCAAAGCGCTGAATCGGACGCAGTATTATCCGCCGGACAGAATGCGGGCCTATCAACGCAAATTGCTGGAGCCGCTTCTGCATCATGCCCGGAAGGAAGTTCCGTTCTACGCCAACCGGCTCGATCCATTATTTGCCAATGACGGATCAATTCGCTGGGAAGCCTGGAATGACATTCCCACATTCACACGCGCTGAAGCACAGCAAGCCGGTGACGCGCTGTATGCGAAATCTGTCCCGGAGATGGCGGGAAGCCACAAGGAGCACCAGACTTCAGGTTCCACAGGGATACCTATGAAGTTTCGCACTTCACAAATTGCAAGTCTTATGAACGGTGCAGTAGGCGAGCGCATATTCGAGTGGCATAAGATTGATCTCACCGGAAAGATGGCCTTTATCGTTGATACGATTAACAGGTATCCGTACCCGGACGGCGCAATGGGTCAACAATGGAATGCCGTCAGACCAGACGCTCCGGCCTGTGAATTGTCACTCAGCGCGTCCTTTGAGGAACAACTTGAGTGGTTGATGG
>CAZOCA010000144.1:0-7328 GCA_964578105.1 uncultured Pararhizobium sp. | reverse complement strand
GGCGTGGATCGCTGGCCGGTTCTGTCGGGTGGGCAGGATAGCCTGACTGATGATCGGCCTGTCAAGACAATCGGCTCCTACTGGCCCTATCTGTCGACAGTTTATGACTATATCAACCGGGCGATGCCATTTGGCGAATCCCAGTCACTGACACCGGACGAGATCTACGGCATCACGGCCTATTTGCTCTATATGAACGATATAGTGACGGATGAGGAATTTGAGTTGTCCAAAGAGAATTTTGCGTCGATACGCATGCCCAATGAGGACAATTTCTTCTTTGATCCAAGGCCGGACTCCCCAATTTTCAAAGCCGATGAACCTTGCATGAGTAAATGCAAACCTGAGGTTACCGTTACCAGCCGCGCGCGCATTCTGGACGTGACACCCGATGCGGAAGACGGCGGATCTGGTTCTATTGACTGATTTCTGGTCCGGATGATCTGACTGGGTTGGGCGCAAATAGTTTCGCGCCTAACTCAGCATTTGATTGGCAATTTATATGATTTGCAGATCAGACAGTTAAGAGAGAATCAGCTTTTACGGCGAACCCGTACCACAACCTCAACACGGGTGATTTCCATGCCTTCCGGCGGCTCCGGCAGCATGCCCAGGGTGAAATTCTGTGCCGGGATATCAATGACCTTTTGATCATCTTCCACAAAGAAATGGTGATGATTGTCGACATTGGTATCGAAATAGGTTTTTGACCCATCAACCGGCACTGCCCGCAGCAGGCCTGCATTGGTGAATTGATGCAGCGTATTGTAAATGGTCGCCAGAGAAACTTTTATGCTCTGGTGTTCCGCTTCCTCGTGCAGTGCTTCAGCGCTGATATGGCGGTGACCCTTGGAAAACAGCAGTTCCGCCAATGCTACACGCTGGCGGGTTGGGCGCAGATCATGGTCGCGTAACAGGTTTACAACACCTGTTTCGACCATCTCTTCCGGGATGTCAGCTTCGCCTTGTGTTTCAAAACCGGCCATCGGCCACTTACCTTTTTAATTAACCTGCCTGAACAATAGGCATTTTGCCGTCAAACCGCAAGGATTTGCTGCATCCGCGAAATGGCATTTCTCTATGCGTTTGCGCCAGAACAAGTCTTTTCGTTGGCACATGCTTGTGTTAACGACAGCTATATTTAGGTGGTGTCTTCACATCATCGACACGTCTTAATGCCAGAGAAAGAGTTTAAGTGAGCGATAATCAAACGTCAGGCGACACACCGATCACACGGCCATCTTCATTTGATAAGGCTGCCCTGCTGGAATGCGGTCATGGCCGCCTTTATGGGCCGGGCAATGCCCAGCTCCCGCTGCCGCCTATGCTGATGTTCGACCGCATCACGGCCCTTTCCGAAGAAGGTGGCGCGAATGACAAAGGCCTCATTCGAGCTGAATTCGATATAAATCCTGAACTCTGGTTCTTTGGCTGCCACTTTGAAGGTGACCCTGTTATGCCGGGTTGTCTTGGACTGGACGCCATGTGGCAGCTTCTGGGCTTCTATCTTGGCTGGCTGGGGGAGCCCGGCCGAGGTCGCGCCATTTCGGTAGGCGAAGTAAGGTTTTCCGGCATGGTAACACCGGACGTAAAGCTCATTGAATATGGGATCGAAATTAAACGCGTCATGCGCTCTCGCCTGAAATTAGGCATCGCTGACGGCTGGTTAAAAGCCGATGGTGAGACTATCTTTCATGCAAAGGATTTGCGGGTCGCTCTGTTCCAGACCGAAGCGTAAGTCGTAATTTTTGATCGTTACAAGGAGCCGAACCATGAAACGCGTCGTCGTTACCGGCATGGGCATTGTGTCCTCAATTGGCAATAATAAAGCAGAAGTTCTGGACAGCCTTAAAAACGCTCGCTCCGGCATTACCCATTCAGAAGAATATGCTGAACTGGGCTTTCGCTGCCATGTTCATGGCAAGCCAACCCTTGATCCGTTTACAATGGTGGACCGGCGCGCTGCCCGTTTCATGGGCCTGGGTTCCGCTTGGAACTGGGTTGCCATGCAGGAAGCCATTGAGGATTCCGGGCTGGAACAAGGCGATATCTCCAATCCGCGCACTGGCATCATCATGGGGTCAGGCGGACCCTCCACGAAGTCGGTTATTGAAGCGGCTCAATTAACGGTCGAGAATAAATCGCCCAAGCGCATAGGGCCATTCACTGTACCCAAAGCCATGTCGTCAACGGCGTCGGCAACTCTGGCGACACCTTACAAGATATTGGGCGTCAATTATTCGATCTCATCTGCCTGTGCCACGTCCAACCATTGCATTGGCAACGCATATGAGACGATCCAGGTTGGCAAACAGGATATTGTCTTTGCTGGCGGCAGCGAAGATTTGCACTGGTCCATGTCCAACCTTTTCGACGCCATGGGCGCGATGACCAGCAAGCACAATGACACGCCGCAAACGGCTTCCCGCGCCTATGATGCGACACGCGATGGATTTGTTATCGCCGGTGGTGCCGGTGTGCTGGTTCTGGAAGAACTGGAACATGCCAAGGCACGCGGCGCCAAAATCTATGGCGAGATTGTCGGCTATGGTGCAACGTCTGACGGCCACGACATGGTCGCACCATCCGGTGAAGGCGCTGTGCGATGCATGCAACAGGCGCTGGCGACCGTTGAGGGCACAGTTGATTACATCAATACCCACGGCACATCCACGCCAGTTGGCGACCGCAAGGAAATCGGCGCTATCAAGGAAGTCTTCGGAGAAAACATTCCCTTCATTTCTGCAACAAAGTCACTGACCGGCCATTCGCTTGGGGCGACTGGTGTGCAGGAATCGATCTACTGCCTGATGATGATGGAAAACAGCTTCATGGCAGAAAGCGCACACATCACCGAGCTTGATCCCGAGTTTGAGGGTGTTCCAATTCTGCGCGAGCGCAAGGACACGGAAGTCCAGATTGCACTGACCAATTCATTTGGCTTTGGCGGTACCAACGCGACGCTCGTTTTCCGCCGTGATGTGTAAGAGGGGCTAAAGTGACTGAGACAACAACGGAAATGCCGCGGTCGGCCGCTGGCCTGATGCGTGGCAAACGTGGCCTGATAATGGGTGTCGCAAACGATCATTCGATTGCCTGGGGGATTGCAAAGGCTTTGCATGCCGAGGGGGCAGAGCTCGCCTTTACCTATCAGGGAGAGGCTTTCGGGCGTCGGGTCAAACCGCTGGTGGAAAGCGTTGGATCAGACATGCTGATCCCGTGCGATGTGGAAGATCTGGACAGTGTGGACGGTGTGTTTGACACATTGAAAGAAAAATGGGGCACCATTGATTTTCTCGTGCACGCCATTGCCTTTTCCGACAAGAATGAGCTGAAGGGCAAATACGCCGATACCAGCCGGGACAATTTTTCCAAAACCATGGTGGTTTCCTGCTTCTCCTTCACAGAGATTGCAAAACGCGCGGCTGATATCATGCCAGATGGCGGGGCGCTTCTGACGCTCACCTATGGTGGGGCAAGCCGTGTCATGCCGAACTACAATGTGATGGGTGTCGCCAAGGCGGCTCTGGAAGCCTCTGTGCGGTATCTGGCCGGAGATTTTGGATCGCAGGGCGTACGCGTTAACGCAATTTCTGCGGGGCCGGTGCGCACATTGGCGGGTGCCGGTATTGCGGATGCGCGTTTGATGTATGATTTTCAGGAAAAGAACTGCCCGCTGCAGCGCAATGTAACCATAGAAGATGTCGGTGGCAGTGCGCTCTATTTGCTCTCGGATTTATCGCGTGGCGTCACCGGTGAGATCCACTTTGCAGATAGCGGATACAACATATTGTCTATGCCCAGACTTGAAGAGCTGAAAGCCATGAAGTCCTAGAACACAATGAATCTGCGGCATTCCAGCACCATGTCGGCTTAAAAAGACGGGTAACAACACTTGTGTTGCGACTTTGGTCGGGTTTTGTGCGCAAAAGTCTTGCCCGTTACGGGAATCAAGCCCATATTGCACTGCACTATGAGTATTGATCTGTCCCGGAACACAAAGGCTGTAACACGTGCCCTTCTATCACTGGTATGAAATGAGTCACGCTGCCTTCGCACCTTTGCGCGCAGTCGCTGACGCAACAAAGCTCTATTACGACAATCCTCTCAATCCGCTGTCACACAGCGCATTTGGAAAGAATATTTCCGCTGGCTGTGAGCTGTTTGAGCGCTCCACCAGGCGTTATGGAAAGCCCGAGTTCGGTCTTGAAACAACTGAGATTGACGGCATTGAAGTTCCGGTTATCGAAAAAACCGTATGGGCTCGACCGTTTTGCAATCTGGTACGCTTTGAGCGTCCCAACCCAACCCGTCGCAAAACAGCAGCCCCAGAACCCAAGCTGCTGATCGTAGCGCCCATGTCTGGCCACTATGCAACCTTGTTGCGCGGCACAGTTGAGACCATGCTGCCCCATTATGATGTCTATGTGACCGACTGGATCGACGCGCGCGCTGTTCCTATGGCAGACGGCAGTTTCGATCTGGATGATTATATCGATTACCTCATTCAGATTTTTGGCGTTCTGGGGAAAGGCGCACATGTCATGGCTGTTTGTCAGCCATCGGTGCCCGTTCTGGCTGCTGCCGCTCTCATGGATGAAGCCGATCACCCCGCCTTGCCAGCCTCAATAGTCTTGATGGGCGGGCCAATTGACACCAGAATCAACCCGACCGCTGTTAATAAGATGGCGGAAGAGAAGGATTTGTCCTGGTTTGAGCAGAATGTGGTGATGACAGTGCCATTTCCGCATCCCGGATTCATGCGCACAGTCTACCCCGGTTTCCTGCAATTGACCGGTTTCATGTCCATGAATCTGGACCGGCATCTCGATGCCCACAAAGAGTTCTTCAACCACCTTGTGGATGGTGATGGGGATTCTGCAGATAAGCACACCGAGTTCTACGATGAATATATGGCGGTCATGGATCTGACCTCGGAATTCTATCTTCAGACGGTTGATGCTGTCTTCATCAAGCATTCCCTGCCAAAAGGCGAGTTAACCTATCGTGGTCACCTGGTAGATCCGTCAGCCATTCATCGTATCGCGCTGATGACTGTCGAAGGCGAAAACGACGACATTTCCGGTGTTGGTCAGACAGAAGCGGCACACACGCTGTGCACCAATCTGCCCGAAGATATGCGTGCGCATTATATGCAGCCGAAAGTCGGTCATTTTGGTGTTTTCAACGGCTCCCGCTTCCGTTCGGAAATTGCACCGCGCATTCGCGATTTTACCGCGACCCATAGCGAACGCCTGTCTTCTGTGAACGTAGCGCCGCCCGCGCCAAAGGTGAAAGCAGCACCGCCTACACCAAAGGTGAACGCAGCGCCGCCCGCACCGAAGGTGAAAGCAGCGCCACCGGCACCAAAGGTGACGGCAGCGGCTAAACCCGCTCAGGAAAAACCAACCGCAACAGCCAAGAAACAGCCTGCGCCGACCAAAAAAGCACCGGCACCGGCTAAAAAACCGGTCGCAGCGGCAAAAAGCGCGCCTGGGGCCGCGAAAACCCGCAAGGCGGCGCCAAAGAAAGTTGCGGCAAAGCCAAAAAATGATCTGGCGAGCTTGCTGCTTTCAAAACCGCAAGGGGCAGCTGATGATCTGAAGAAGATTTCAGGTGTGGGGCCGAAGCTGGAAAATACATTGAACCAGACAGGTATCTTCCATTTCGCCCAGATTGCACGACTCAGTCAGAAGGCAATCGATGAGTTGGACGACAAGCTGGCATTTAAAGGCCGGGTTGCGCGTGACAAATGGGTTGAGCAGGCAAAAGCCCTGAGCGGTGCTCCTGCGAAAGACGAAACCGTCGGCTGACAATGCTGTTTGCACGCAGACAGAAAAAATCGGAACCTGTCGAGATTTCGCTGAGTCACGGGGACCAGACCATTGCGGTTGAATTGCGTCCCAATCCGCGTGCACGGCGCTACATTCTAAAGCTTGATGCCAAGAACAGAAAAGCCATTGTGACCGTCCCCAAAGGGGGCAGTCGCAAGCAGGCGGAACGCTTTGCCCGTGAGCAGGCGGACTGGATTGTCGAACGGCTGGATAGGCTGGAAGAACCGCTTCCATTTGCCCCTGATGTTCTGTTGCCGCTGCGGGGCGTCGAGCATCGGCTTGTGGCGACGGGTGCAAGCCGTGGCCTGGTCAAGGTAGTTGCAGCGGACCCTTTCGATGAACTGCACGTAGCAGGTGCGCCGGATCATTTTGGCCGCCGTGTACAGGATTACCTCAAAAGTGAGGCGCTGAAGGATTATCGTCGTCTGGTCGCGCTTCATGGCAAAGCGCTTGGGGTGCAGGCCAGCGCCATAAGGCTGCGTGACGGCAAGAGCCGTTGGGGATCATGCTCATCCAACAAGACCCTCAGTTTCTCCTGGCGATTGATCCTGGCCCCACCAGAGGTGCTGGATTATCTCGTCGCTCATGAAGTGGCGCATTTGCGGGAAATGAACCACGGCGCTCAGTTCTGGGCTCATGTGGCCGCGTTGTGTCCGCAATACAAAACCCATCAGCAATGGTTGCGGACAGAGGGAACTCAGCTTTGGCGGTATGGGTTAAGTGGTTAACCCTGAAGCGGTAGCGCGTGCATGTAGGTCCTCGGAACAAGTCCAAGGACGACGGGACAGCGGGTAACAAGGACTAATGGTTGGAAATGCTGGGTAATTGAAAAGGCGGGGCTGGCGTTGGCGATAAGCCAACTACACCCCACCCCACCCGTCTTTCTCGGACTTGTTCCGAGAATCCACAGCTCTCAGCCCATCAACCCACGCAATCAAGCGCGCTGCGAAGAATTACCCGCGCAATTGTCCACCGGTTGCCTTTTCCACCGATGCGACAATGGCAGAACTGACAGCAGAAATATCCTCATCTGTCAGCGTCTTGTCACGCGGTTGCAGGGTCACCTCAATCGCTACCGATTTTTGACCAGCTTCCATACGATCGCCTTCATAGACGTCGAAAATCGAGACACTCTGGATCAGCTTCTTGTCGGCAGACCTTGCAGCTTTCAGCACCTTGTCAGCACTCACATCCGAGCCCATCACAAACGCAAAGTCCCGCGATACCGGCAGCAGTTCCGGAAGATCAAGCGCAGGCTTGGTCCGCGATGTCTTGTTCCTGGGTTTTGGCAGGTTTTCTAGGATAATCTCAAAACCAACCACAGGCCCATCCACATCAAATTGCTTCAGGATGGCCGGGTGTATTTCACCAAAGGTTCCAAAAATCTGCTTGGGTCCCAATTGGATGCGTCCGGAACGGCCCGGATGGTACCATGACGGCGCGTCCGCAACGACCTGGAGATTGGCAACCGGAACACCCAGTTCTGCCAAGACC
>CAZOCA010000143.1:4003-7332 GCA_964578105.1 uncultured Pararhizobium sp. | reverse complement strand
GTCTATGAACAGGTCGTAGATGCGTTTAGTGGCATATCGGACAATCTGAAACTGGATGCTTATTGAAACATAAAAAAGCCCGGCGATTAAGCCGGGCTTTTCTGAAAATTCAGATGTGTGACGTCAGAGCGATAGCAACTGTTTCACGTGTTCAAGATCGGACAAACGCAGATTGGCAATGTCGACGGCATCGCCTTCAGCCGCATCAACAGCTTCTTGAGCATTCTTCAATCGGCCTGCCAACGTCTCGCTGTCCAGCTCACTGGCCAACATGGCAACTTCTGCCAACAGGCTCAGACCATTGTCATTGATGTCAGCGAACCCGCCATCAACAAAAATTTTGTCTTCGCCGCCATCGGCGCGTTTGACCAGAACCAGACCTGGCTTGACGGTTGTCATGGTCGGAGCGTGATCCTTCATGACGGTCATTTGACCGTCAGATGCCGGAATTACAACTTCGACCACGTCTTCCGACAACACCAGGCGTTCTGGTGATACCAGTTCAAACGGAAAGGATTCGGCCATTGGACTGCCTCTTTCAATACTGCGACTGCCTGCCTATTAAGCGGCTTCGGCTGCCATTTTCTTGGCTTTTTCCAGAGCGTCATCAATGGAACCGCACATATAGAATGCAGCTTCCGGAAGATGATCATACTCACCATCAACAAGGCCTTTGAACGAACGGATCGTGTCTTCAAGAGAAACGAGCTTGCCCGGTGAGCCAGTGAAGACTTCCGCGACAAAGAATGGCTGAGACAGGAAGCGCTCGATTTTACGTGCGCGTGTCACGGCAATCTTATCTTCCTCGGACAGCTCATCCATACCCAGAATGGCAATAATATCCTGAAGAGCTTTATAGCGCTGCAGAATTTCCTGAACCGCACGCGCTGTATTGTAGTGCTCTTCACCAACGATCATCGGATCAAGAATACGGGACGTGGAATCCAGCGGATCCACAGCCGGGTAAATACCTTTTTCCGAGATTGCACGGTTCAAAACGGTTGTCGCGTCCAGGTGGGCAAACGAAGTCGCAGGTGCCGGATCGGTCAAATCATCCGCAGGCACATAAATCGCCTGCACGGAAGTTACCGAGCCCTTTGTTGTCGTTGTAATACGTTCCTGCATGGTGCCCATATCGGTCGCCAGTGTTGGCTGATAGCCCACAGCAGAAGGAATACGGCCAAGCAACGCAGACACTTCCGAACCAGCCTGTGTAAAGCGGAAAATATTGTCCACGAAGAACAGAACATCCTGTCCCTCATCACGGAACTGCTCAGCAATTGTCAAGCCGCTCAACGCAACACGGGCACGCGCTCCAGGAGGCTCGTTCATCTGGCCAAACACCAGTGCACATTTGGAGCCTTCTCCGCCGCCTTCCTTGTTCACGCCGGATTCGATCATCTCGTGATAAAGATCGTTTCCTTCACGAGTCCGCTCGCCGACACCAGCAAACACGGAGTAGCCACCGTGCGCTTTGGCAACATTGTTGATGAGTTCCTGAATAAGAACCGTTTTGCCAACTCCGGCACCACCGAACAAACCAATCTTACCACCCTTGGCGTAAGGCGCCAGCAGATCCACAACCTTGATACCTGTCACCAGGATTTCAGATTCTGTGGATTGTTCTGTGAAAGGCGGTGCTTCCTGGTGAATCTCGCGTTGCATGTCGCTGACAATTGGACCGGCTTCATCAACCGGCTCGCCAATCACGTTCATGATGCGGCCCAGCGTACCGACACCGACAGGCACGGAAATCGCTTTGCCAAGATCAGAGACTGCCTGGCCACGAACAAGGCCTTCAGTTGTATTCATGGCAATCGTACGCACTGTGTTTTCACCCAGATGCTGCGCAACTTCCAGAACCAGACGGTTCTCGCCATTCATTGTTTCAAGACCATTCAGGATCGCGGGCAGATGTCCATCGAATTGAACGTCCACCACCGCGCCAATCACCTGAGTGATATGTCCACCTTTTTTATCAGCCATGACTTTTGTCCTGTCCTTGCGTTCTAAAGCGCTTCAGCGCCCGAAATAATTTCAATCAATTCTTTGGTAATCTGAGCCTGACGCTGACGGTTGTAGCTCATTGTCAGCTTGTCGATCATCTCACCGGCATTGCGAGTTGCATTGTCCATGGCACTCATACGTGCGCCCTGTTCGGAAGCCGCGTTTTCCAGAAGTGCACGGAAAACCTGAACCGAAAGATTGCGGGGCAGCAAATCGCCCAAAATCTCTTCTTCGCTCGGCTCGTAATCGTAAATCGCCGCGCTGGATGTGCCTTCTTGCGTGCCTTCCGGAGCTTTTGCCGGAACAATCTGCTGTTCGGTCGGTGTCTGCGAAATCACAGATTGAAAGCGGGAGAAAAACAGGCTGCAGACATCAAATTCGCCATTTTCAAACATGGTGATGATGGTTTTGCCGATATTTTGCGCGCTCTCAAACCCGATATTCTTGTACTCGCGCAGATCAACGACATCATCAAGAATTTGGCTGGAAAACTCCCGTTTCAGGGCATCGTATCCCTTTTTACCGACACATAGGATTTTCACGGTCTTACCAGCTGCATTCAACTGACGAATGCGAGTACGGGCCAGACGAGAGATGGACGAATTAAAGCCACCACACAGACCGCGCTCCGCTGTGCAGACCACCAGCAAATGTGTTTGATCATTGCCCGTGCCACGCATCAGAAGCGGAGCATCGTCTCGGCCTTCCATGGCCGTAATGACATTTGCCAGAACCGCATCCATACGCTCAGCATAGGGACGCGCAGATTCCGCAGCCATTTGGGCACGCCGAAGCTTGGCCGCCGCAACCATTTGCATGGCTTTGGTGATCTTCTGCGTTGCCTTGACCGAGGCAATCCTGTTTTTTAGATCCTTCAAACTTGGCATGTTTGTCTACTTCTTCCTGAATGAGCCAAGGCCACCGTCACCAACATGTCTTACAGTTCTATCTGCAAAACGCCGATAAGCAGGGCGGCCCCGTCCAACAACCAGACTTACGCGAAATTCTTCGCGTAAGCATCGATGATTGATGTCAGCTTTGTCTTGATGTCATCCGTCAGAGCTTTTTCAGTCCGGATTGCATCCAGCAATTCTGCGTTTTCGTTGCGCAGAAGTGACAGAAGACCATCTTCAAAAGGACGAACTTCACTAACTTTGATCTTGTCCAGATAACCATTCACACCAGCAAAAATCACAGCAACCTGTTCTTCGGTTTTCAGCGGAGAGAATTGCGGTTGTTTCAGCAATTCCACCAAACGCGCACCGCGATTGAGGAGCTGCTGGGTGGAGGCATCAAGATCAGATCCAAACTGAGCAAACGCG
>CAZOCA010000143.1:0-3993 GCA_964578105.1 uncultured Pararhizobium sp. | reverse complement strand
TCTCACGATACTGGGCCAATTCACCCTTAATCGTACCGGCAACCTGCTTCATGGCTTTAATCTGAGCTGCTGATCCCACACGAGACACAGACAGACCCACATTCACAGCCGGGCGAATGCCCTGGAAGAACAGATCGGTTTCAAGGAAAATCTGACCATCAGTGATCGAAATCACATTGGTCGGAATATAGGCCGACACGTCATTCGCCTGGGTTTCAATAACCGGCAATGCAGTCAGGGAACCAGAGCCATTGTCTTCGTTCAGCTTCGCTGCACGCTCAAGCAGGCGAGAGTGAAGATAGAACACATCACCTGGATAAGCTTCACGGCCCGGTGGGCGACGCAGCAGCAGCGACATCTGACGATAGGCCACAGCCTGTTTCGACAGATCATCATAGCAGATCAGAGCATGCATGCCATTATCGCGGAAAAACTCACCCATCGCACAACCGGCAAAAGGTGCCAGGAACTGCAGCGGTGCCGGATCAGATGCGGTGGCCGCAACAATGATGGAATATTCAAGCGCGCCGCGCTCTTCCAGAACTTTCACAAATTGAGCAACTGTAGAGCGTTTCTGGCCAATGGCCACGTAAACGCAATACAATTTTTCGTCCTCGTCACCACTGTCATGCAGTGATTTCTGATTGAGGATCGTATCCAGCAGAATAGCTGTTTTACCTGTCTGACGGTCACCAATCACCAACTCGCGTTGGCCACGGCCAATCGGGATCATCGCATCAATTGCTTTGAGACCGGTCGACATCGGCTCATGAACCGATTTACGCGGGATAATGCCTGGTGCCTTGACGTCGACCAAACGGCGTTCGTCGCTTTCAATCGGACCTTTGCCATCCAGCGGATTGCCAAGCGGATCAACCACACGACCAAGCAGACCTCTGCCCACAGGCACATCCACAATCGCGCCGGTACGCTTAACCGTATCGCCTTCTTTAATGTCACGATCGGACCCGAAGATCACGATACCGACATTGTCAGTTTCAAGGTTCAGCGCCATGCCACGGATGTTACCGGGGAATTCCACCATTTCACCGGCCTGGACATTATCCAAACCGTAGACGCGGGCGATACCATCACCCACAGACAGAACCTGGCCGACTTCAGAAACTTCAGCTTCAGCGCCGAAATTCTTGATCTGCTCCTTGAGGATTGCGGAAATCTCCGCGGCCCGAATGTCCATCAGCCAACCTCTTTCAATGCAATTTTAAGGGAGTTAAGTTTGGTGCGCAAAGATGTATCGATCATTTTGGAACCAACTTTCACAGTCAGCCCTCCCAAAATCGAAGGGTCTACACGCACATTAAGTGAGACGTCCTTGCCAAGGCTTTTCTTCAAAGCCGTTTTCAGATCGTCAAGATGAGTTTTGTCGAGTTTCTGGGCAGCAACAACGTATGCTGTAACTTCGCCGCGATGGTCCGCAGCCATTCCATGGAAAGCAGATATCATGCCAGGCACCGCAAATAATCGGCGGTTTTTAGCAGCGACCTTGATCAGATTTGCAGCAGATCCTGAAAACCCTGCCTTGTCGAAAATGTGGATCAGGGCTCCCAATTGTTCATCAGCTGAAAAGACCGGGCTTTTGACCAGCCGCTTCAAATCGTCGCTGCCCGCCAGCATTGTCGAAAAATCGCCCAAATCCGTCTCAATCTTATCGAGGGACTTTTCCTCCAGACCGAGTTCAAACAGCGCTTTCGCGTAGCGTGTCGCAACACCAGACGATACTGTAATCGCTTGCGCACCAGAATTTTCTTGAGAAACAGTCTCAGTCACCTTTGCCCCGTCTCCTTCGGATCAACAATCTTTCCTACCACCCGCCGAAACGGGCTTCCGACAATTAATTCTGTTTTATTTCAACACCTTAGATTTAGGTGTCGAAGTCTTCACAAAACTATAACCGGTGAAATCGCGCTTGACCTATCATATGGTTTGGCGCGGTGCAATATGGCTGTTACGCGTTTTGTCCATCATTACACAGCCAAAGCCGCCGGAAGCGCCGCCAGACCAAGGCCCAGTTCAAACAGAATAGAGCCATAATTGAACTTTGTCCGCCCATTATCCAGCACAATGGAAACGCCGCGACCAAACCCCGTAAACAGCCATCCCAGCGCCAGCGCCCAATAAGCTGCTGATGAGGGGGCAAAAAGGCACAGCAGGCCTACGCCCAGATAGAAGCCCGCAAGCGTGCCGCGCCCTTCAGCTAAAGCCTCTGGCCGCTCGGCCTTTGTCCGGAGATGAATAAGCCCGAGCGAGTAGCGTGGCGCAATCAGGCAGATGAGGCCAAAGCCGACGGTAATAATGGCAGACAGAGTGGCAAGATAAATCATGAAATGCGCCTTATTGTTCTTTCGTCTTACGCAGGCGTCTGCAAATTGGTTTTTGTCCCAATTTAGACCCAATAGGCGTGCGCAATCAGCGTCAGAAAAAACTCACAGGATCTATATCCACCGACACGCGCACACTGCCGCGTGCCTTTGGCGCTGCGTTCAGCCATTCACGAAGATAGCGCGATAAATCAAAGTTCCGGGGTGCCCGTGCCAACAGGCGAAACCGGTGGCGCCCCCGCACAAGAGCCATAGGCGCTTCAGCCGGCCCCAATACACGCACACCCTCAGCCCTGGGCGAGGCACGCGACAGGGCCGCAGCATGCGTGGCAGCAGCGGCCTTGTCTTCTCCAGACACAATAAGCCCGGCCAGGCGGCCAAAAGGCGGCAAGCCTCCGGCCTTTCTCTCGGCCAGTTCGCGTTCATAAAACAAATGCGGCTCGCCCTTTACCAACGCATCAATCACCGGATGGTCAGGTTGATAGGATTGAATGAGGCCCGCGCTCTTGCCACCCGAGCGGCCTGCCCGACCGGTTACTTGTGCCAGCAACTGAAAACAGCGTTCCGCAGCACGCGGATCACCCTGCCCCAAAGCCAGATCAGCATCCAGAACACCCACCAGCCGCATCAACGGAAAATGATGACCCTTGGCAACAAGCTGGGTGCCGACCACGATGTCCACATCACCTTTGGCAACAGATTCCAGTTCCAGCTTCATGCGCCGTACACCACCCATCATATCTGATGACAGCATCAGGGTGCGCGCTTCGGGAAACAACGCCTCAACTTCTTCTGCAATACGTTCAACACCCGGGCCGCAAGGCACCAGACTGTCCATGCTGTTGCATTCCGGACAGGCTTCCGGCTTTTTCTGCGTATGGCCACAATGATGGCAGGACAGCGTTCCACGAAAACGGTGTTCCACCAGCCAGGCAGAACAGCTCTCGCACTGAAAGCGATGTCCGCATTTCCGGCACAGGGTCAATGGTGCATAGCCACGCCGATTCAGAAACAGCAGGCTTTGCTGCCCCGCAGCCAGCGTGTCACGTAACGCGGCAACCAACTTTGGCGCAAGCCAATGGCCGCGCTCCGGCCCGTCTACACGCATATCTATGGTCGATAAATCGGGGAGTTCAGCAGCCGCGTAGCGCTCGTTCAACTTGATATGTTGATAACGACCTGATTGTGCATTGTTAAGCGTTTCCACCGATGGCGTGGCCGACGACAGGATGACAGGAAATCCGGCCCGGTGCGCGCGTACCACAGCCATATCGCGGGCGTGGTAGATCGCACCTTCCTCCTGTTTATAAGCCGGCTCATGTTCTTCATCGACAACAATCAGGCCAAGCTCACGAAACGGCAGAAACAATCCGGACCGCGCACCGGCCACGGCACGCACCGTGCCATCTGCAACGCCGCGCCAGACCTGCGCACGCTGTTTGGGCGACACATCGGAATGCCACTCCGCCGGACGCGCGCCGAACCGATCTGTAAACCGGTCGAGAAAACTGGTCGTGAGAGAAATTTCCGGAAGCAGCAACAGCACCTGCTTGCCGCTGTCCAGAACCCGGGCCACCGCCTCAAAATACACCTCGGTTTTGCCAGACCCGGTGATACCCTCCAACAAGGAAGGCTGAAACCCGCCTTCATCAAC
>CAZOCA010000142.1:0-7360 GCA_964578105.1 uncultured Pararhizobium sp. | reverse complement strand
GGTCTTTTCTAAAACCTTATCCAGTCACCTTGAAATAAAGCGCTGACAAGCGCGATGGCAGATCCTCAATCCGCTCCAGCGGGAAGGTGTTCTTTTTGCCGAAAATGGTTGCTGCGGATTTATGGGCTGCCCGACCGAGCGGAATGCAAAACAGATCCAGACCTTTGGCGCGCGACATTGCAATTGCCCTGCGGGCATCTTCCACCAGATGTCTTGGGTCTTCCATGTCAATGTCGGATGGTTCTCCATCGGTCAGCACGATTATGATTTTCCTGCGTGTTTTCTGTTTTTGAAGCGCGCCGGATAAAAATCTCAAAGCTGAGCCCAGCCGCGTCGACAGGCCGGGTGTCAGATCAGCCAAACGGTCTTGCACCGGAGCATCATCTTCTTCAAATGATTTGATGGATGCCAATTGAACATCATCTTTCCCGTTTGAAGAAAATGCGAAGACGCCATAGGTGTCTCCAGCGGCATTCAGTCCCTCCACCAACAAAGCCGTCGAAATCACGGCCATTTGGAGAATTGTCTCCTGTCCACCTTGCGGAATATCTCCGGTGGATTGTGACGTATCAATCAAAAGTCCCAATGTGACATCGTTTTTCGCACGCTTTTGTCGAACATAGATCCTTGGGTCCGGGCTCGTACCCTGCCGCAAGGCGATGACAACATCATTGGCAGCATCCATATCGATGATGTCCCCCTCTAGGGCGCGCCCGGTGGCTTCATAATTTCCGAATTGTGCGTCCCGTGCGAGCGCCTCGATTCGGGCGGCTGTCCCTGCATGATGCGAGAGTTTTTCGGTCAACCAGTTTGGTGATGGTCGAGGCGTCAGGGATTTTTCACGCACCGTAACGAACTCGTTTTGGTCGCGCTGCAATATTTCATTCCATTCCGGGTAGAGGCCAAGAACAGCGCCCAACTCATCGTCCTGTGAGGCAGGTTTTCGCCGGGCCCGTTCTCTGCCCTCGACATCCCGATCATCCTCATTTTGAATGGGGTCCTCTTCATCTTCCCTTCGGTCCATTTTTGCCGCGTCAAGAATGATTTCTGACGGCGGCTGGTCGGGATTGTCAGCCTCGTCGAATTCAAACAGGCCCAGCCCATCATCACGATAGTCCGGCTCGACCGTGTAGGATTTTGGGTCAAATGGTATCCGCATCTGCCCCAGATCATTGCCGAGAAGCCGTGCGATGCGTTCAGCCAGAAACTGATCCTGAGGCGCAGCGCTGAAGGCCGTGTCAAACAGAAATCGCCCTTTCATGATCCAGGTATCCGAGCATTGGAACGCAGAGTCGCCCAAGGCGCGCGCCAGGGTCGCGAATAGTGAATGAATTGTGCGCGCGACTGGCGCGGATGCTGATGGCTCAGCGCTATGAAAACGCAACCACATTTGCTCCAAACCAGGATATTCCTGCACTGCCAGACGCTCAACCCGGGCATCTTCTATGAAGGATGTAAGCGCAATCTGCATGGGTTTGATGCCGCGGATCGCTAAGCGGTTTTTGGTGATGCGGTTGTGAGCTGCCGCATGAAGGATAGCCGCCTTAAAATAGGCTCCCTGGTTGTCCTTATGGCGCCGTGGAACCGTTGAGGGCACCAGCACAATATTGCCGCGGATTTTCAACCTTTCCGGCGATGGATCAATGATTTCGGCTTGCTCGTTCTGGAGCTTTATGTCCGTTTGCCACAAGCATCGAACCAGATATTTCAAATGAGCCTCATGCCGGGAGAACTGCCCCCGCCCCTCATAATACGCCAACTGAGACAGGCTTTTGGGATCATTCAGGCTGAAATAGGCCAGTCTGTTCTGTTTGCTGTCCGGATAAAGATTGATGCCGTCAGTGAGCCATCTGGATATGTCGTCAGGTTCCAGCCTTTGATACAGGTTCTGAGACTGCTTCACGAAAGCGGGGATGGATTCAGGCGCGTGGCGAGCCAGCGCCACAATCCTCTCAAGCAGGCTGGGCGCATGGTCGAGATGCACGCTGTTCTGGAGAAAATTTTCCCCTGCGCGAATGGCAATGATGGTATTGCGCGTGCCCACAGCCAGGCAGATTTTATGAATTGATTTTGTCAGCGCCTCAAGGTCGGTTTTTTGCGATGCCCTGACCGCAGTGCGGTGAAGTGCCCAAAGCGCGGTCAGAACATCTGGCCCGGCATTGGCCTCATAAAGCCTGATGTTCTCACGCTCCCAGTTTTCCAATTGTCCATTGCCGGAAAGCTTTGTGAGCAGCGTACGGGTTGATTTGAAATCTTTGACAATGAATGACTCCCCGCCAAAGCGGCTGGTTAGAAGTTCTTCAAAATCATGTTTTCTCTGAAACACCGTTTTGGGCCACCAGCGTCAGATGCAGGCGGCAACAGCTGATCGCAATGCCGTCCTGACATGGACATCATCGGTCAATGGCACGATAATCGCCATATCACAGGCATCCGCTACCGGTATGCCCCGCGAGATCAGTTTTCCGGCTCGTATCAATGTGCGTGTTGAAGCACCTTCCTCCAAGCCATTGTTGCTGAGATTGCGAGAGGCTGTTGCAATGCGAACAAGTTGGGCGGCAATGTCAGTCGAAACACCTGCTTCCCTGACGACAATCTTTGTTTCCAGCTCCGGATCTGCATGTGCAAAATCCAAAGCAGCGAAGCGCTGCTTGGTGGATTCCTTGAGATCTTTCACGACGCTTTGATATCCAGGATTATAGGAAATCACCAAAAAGAAGTCCGGGTGAGCGGCGACAAGTTCGTTCTTCTTCTCCAGATGCAGGGCCCGCCTATCATCTGTGAGAGGATGAATGACGACAGTCGTGTCCTGCCGGGCCTCGACGATTTCATCCAGATAACAAATGGCGCCTTCACGGACGGCTTGTGTCAGCGGACCATCCTTCCAGACGGTCTCGCCACCTTCCAGCAAATAACGACCGACCAGATCAGCAGCCGTCATATCATCATGGCACGACACCGAAATAAGCGGTCGCTTCATCCGCCAGGCCATATGCTCAACGAAACGCGTTTTTCCGCAGCCTGTTGGCCCCTTCAACAAGATGGGAACCCGCTCCTCATAGGCGGCTTGAAAATAGTCCACCTCATTTGCAGCCGGTGCATAGAATGGTTCTGCATCAATGGTAAATTGCTGTAGGGACATCGGATTTTCTTTTGAAAATGTTGAACTGTTAGCCCGACATCGGGCTAACAGTGATAAGTGGAACGACGCTTATTTATCGATGACCGGACGAAATTTTGGTCGGAATGCCTTCGATTGGGCAATCCTCAACACCAGGGGCATCTCGGGTTAAGCCCTCAACCATATCTCTGGTTCCTTCGGGATCTTCCACCCATTTTTTATAGAACTCGAACGGCATGGCGCAGGTGCCGCGCGGATCATCACCGGAATTATTTGTGCCGGTATACCCGCGGTGCAACAGCTTGTAGAGATGGTTCTGACTCTGACTTTTGGCCCGGTGTTCTCTGATAAGTGGCACCGAGAGTTGCGCATATTGAATGCCCATTTCCTCGGTTCCGCATTCGCCCAGTGTACGCCCGTCAAAGCCGATGACCGAAGAGTGACCGAAATAGGTGTAGACCCCGTCAAAACCGGTCGCATTTGCAACAGCCACATAAGTGTTGTTGGACCACGCCATGGCCTTTGACATAACGATCTGCTGCTCTTTGGCCGGATACATGTAGCCCTGGCAGCGTACCACCAATTCGGCCCCGCGCATGGCACAGTCCCGCCAAATTTCCGGATAATTGCCATCGTCGCAGATGATAAGGCTGATCTTCAAACCCTTAGGGCCTTCCGACACGTAAGTGCAGTCTCCGGGATACCAGCCTTCAATCGGTACCCATGGCATGATTTTCCGATATTTTTGAACAATCTCACCCTGATCATTCATCAAGATAAGAGTGTTGTAAGGCGCTTTGTTGGGATGTTCTTCATGCTGCTCACCTGTGAGCGAAAACACACCCCAACATTTTGCCTTGCGACAGGCCTCGGCAAAAATTTCAGTCTCAGCACCCGGTATTGTTGACGCCGTCGCATACATTTCGTCCGCGTCATACATAATGCCGTGGGTGGAATATTCGGGGAAAATGACCAGGTCCATACCCGGCAGTCCCTGCTTCATTCCGACCAGCATATCGGCAATTTTTTTGGCATTTTCGATGACGTCCGCCTTCGTGTGCAGACGCGGCATCTTGTAATTCACCACGGCCACTCCGACGGAGTCTTTGGTGGAGGTGATATCACCATGTTGCATGATCATTCCTTTCGATTGATGTAAAGCGGAACTGAACGCTGACCGGCGCACCCAAGCGCTGCAAATGCACAAGCGCAAGGGCAAGACGAACGCAAACGGTCAACGCATTTGCAGCGCTTGTTCACGTTCAGGCCGGTCGATTTTTCAAACAACCATCGAAAAACAGGAAGATCGAAAAAGCTTGTTCAGATAAATTCAATATTTGAAATACGCTGCCAGACAACTCTGTCGGGCAATAAATACTCAAATTCCCAATTGGAATCTGATTGGTGCCTTCGGGCGCGCCCTGACCACAGTGTCAGGTCCGCAAGTTTTCTGCCCAATGCGCAATTTACCGATACAGCATTTTTTTGAAAACGCAATATTAGAAACAGCAATCTGTCAAATTGCCTGGGTTCGATTTATAGGCGTATTTCTCGAAAAGCACCCTTCCATCGACTTTTGCTCAACAAGCCCGCATTTATTGCAATACCGGCGATAAAGAGTCTATTTTTTGTGCAATAGCCTAATGTTATAGCAAGAATCATCGGATTTCAGTCAGAAATGAATAATTCAATTTTTCTCTTGTAATGAATATTTTTTTCCTTAAAATCAAAAATGAGATAAACTTCGGTACCAATAATCCAAGCGGTTTACCGGGTTGTTAGTGGCAAGGACAGGGTAGTTTCGCCGCTTACACGATGAAAACTCGAGCACGTGAAGGCGTTTAACGCTTCTCTGTGCCGCCGACAGGGCCGTCGGATTCAAACACTCCATTAATGATTGGAACATTCAGCGTCAGACCGCTATGCGGCATTTTTACGTCTTTTTTCAGACATTTATCGTCTGATTATCGATGGTCAGCCTCAATTGAACGTCCGACCAATTCCGATAACTCTTTTAAGTCTGCCAAACTAACAGGTTACGCAAATATCTGCCGAAACAGTTCAAATAACTACCCGCCTAAACGAAACACAATTAGAAATCATCTTTGAGGGAAAATTTCGAAAATGAGTATTACCAGAAGAAAACTTCTAAAAACTGCTTCCGTTGGAGCGCTCGCTCTGGCGGCCCCACATGTGTGGCTTCCCGGAAACCGCGAAGCCTGGGGTGCTACGCTGACAGCTGGCGAGCCGATCAAGGTCGGCCTGCTGTTCTCTCTGACAGGCGGTCTTGCCGTTCCTGAAGAAGATTCCACACTTGTCATGCAGTATGCGATTGATGAAATCAATGCTGCTGGCGGCATCAACGGCTCACCGATTGAGCCTGTGATTGTTGACGCGAAATCAGATTTCAAAGTCTATTCTTCCAAGACTCGTGAGCTGATCCTTCGCGACAAGGTGACATCAATCTTTGGTTGCTACACATCGGCTAGCCGCAAAGCGATTTTGCCAATCGTCATGCAGCAGGACAATTTGCTGTTCTACCCAACTTGCTATGAAGGCGCTGAGTGCACTCAGAACACTATTTGCACAGGCCCTCTTGCAAACCAGCACTCCAAGGATTTGATCCCTTACATGGTGGATCAATTTGGACCAAAGGTCTTCTTTGTCGGGTCTAACTATGTATGGCCGAAAGAATCCAACAAAAACGCCAAGGTTTGGCTTGAACAGGCCAATGGCGAACTGCTTGGCGAAGAATATATCCCGCTCGGCTCTTCCGAGTTCGGACCTGTTATTGAAAAAATCAGAGCGGCTAAGCCTGACTTCATTTTCTCAACTGTCGTGGGCGCTTCCGATATCGCCTTCCACCGTCAGTTCAAGCAGGCCGGCCTCAAAGTGGATTCAATGCCTATCGCATCATTGACCACCGGAGAGATCGAAACCAAAGCTATGGGTGCTGAGTTTGGTGCAGGTCACTTCCTGTCCGCTCCTTATTTCCAGGCTCTGGAAAATCCGACCAATCAGAAGTTCGTAGAGAACTTTCTGGGCAGCCCATACGGCAAAAACGGCACAACTCACTACAATATGGAAGAGACATATACATCCGCTTATGTCTTTAAAGGCGCGCTTGAAAAAGCCATCGCTGACCATGGTATTGAAGATGTCACACCACGCAAAATTCGTGATGCGGCTGCCGGTATCAAGCTCAGTGCAGACGTTTCTCCAGAAGGTGAAGTCTGGATTGACGGTGAGAACTTCAACACATGGCTGGTTCCAAAAATTGGTCAGTGTCAGGCAGATGGCAGCTTCAAGATCGTAAAAGAAGCTCCAGAACACGTCGCTCCGGATCCCTATTCAATCTACCCGGATATCGGCAAGTGCACGGCTGAAGGCCTGCTGGCACCTGATGGAACTCTCAAAATGAATGTCATCTAGGTGACTTCGGGTTTCGGACGCCTGACATCGTTTCAGAGCGCCCGAAACCCTCCCTGCCAATGAGCCAACAGGCCTTCTGGCAGACGTTTTAAACATTTGACTGAGAGTGAGTTATGGATCCGAGCGTCGTATTGAGTGCATTGGTGCTGGGAGTCAGCATCGGCAGTATTTTTCTGGTTGCGGCTTTAGGGCTCGCCATTATTTACGGCACCGCTGGCGTTATCAACATGGCCCATGGTGAGCTGATCATGCTCGGGGCCTACACCACCTACACACTTCAGACGTTTTTGGGCGTCCCCTTCTTTCTTTGTCTCCCCTTGTCATTTTTTATCGTGGCCCTGGTTGGCATCGCAATCGAGCGCCTCTTGATCCAACATCTCTATAATCGGCCACTGGACACGCTTCTGGCGACCTGGGGTGTCTCTCTGGTGCTGATGCAAGGTGTCAGACTGATCTTTGGCAGCGATCCGAAATATGTTCAGCTGCCGGCATTTCTGTCCACCAATCTTGATCTCGGCATCGTTAACGTATCGGTTTTCCGGATTTTCGTGGTTCTCGTCGCTGCCCTGCTGGTCTTTGCCACCTGGTACACATTCTACCGGACGCGGTTCGGCATAATGGTGCGCGCCGTGACACAAAACAAAGAGATGGCGGCATCCTTTGGTATCAACTCCGGCAAAACCTACATGCTGACATTTGCCATTGGGGCCGGCCTGGCCGGCGTTGCCGGGGCTATGTTTGGCGGACTTAACATTGTGCTGCCGACCATGGGCATGAGCTATGTCGTCGAGGCATTCCTGATGGTTG
>CAZOCA010000141.1:0-7374 GCA_964578105.1 uncultured Pararhizobium sp. | reverse complement strand
CCCTGAATGTTGCTGTAACCGGTGCTTACCATGACTTCGACGATCAGGCTGAACTCTGGCAGGTCAGTGCAAACATCGAATACGAAGTTGTTGAAAACCTCGTCGTGAGCCTGGCTGGTCAGTACACAGACGTGTCAACAGAAGCAAATACAATGCTCGGTGTCGACGACGATGCAGATACAGACAGCTGGGAAGCTAAACTGCGCATTCAGCGCAACTTCTAAGCTAATCCTGATCTGACGTCAGTCAGTTCTTAGATATTTGAGGCCCGGCGGGAAATTGCCGGGCCTTTTGCATGCCTGGTTCAGGACGTTTGTGTATTGGAAAATGCCCGGTGTGGCTCAAAATCGGGACAAAGCGTTAGACCAATCGGCTCAAGCTTACTCTAGATCGCGAGATCAGCCACAACGGCATCCAACACCATGGCGCCATCCCTTGTGGCACGCACCCGCTCTTCGCTGTTGGATCCAGCAGTACGCGGCGCGAGGCGTTCGATCATTTTGTGTGTGAGCAGATCTTCCACCCGGCGTGGATCAATCCGGCGACCGGACAGGGCCTGATAGCGGGCCATATCAATACCTTCATGCAGCCGCAGGCCCATTACCAGAAACTCATCACCCTGTTCCTCAGCCAACAGCTCATCATCTGTGATGGTGCCATGACCATGGGACTCCACCAGCGACAGCCACCGTTCCGGATTGCGTTCTGTCGCGGTTGCAAAGCGCGATGTGCCATTGGCGCCCACCAACCGGCCATGCGCGCCTGGACCCACACCGACATATTCGCCATAGCGCCAATAGATCAGATTATGACGGCTTTCAGCGCCGGGGGCCGCGTGATTGGAGGTTTCATAAGCTGGCAAACCTGCTTCTTCGCAGATCTTCTGTGTCGCGCGATATAAGTCCGCGGCTTCATCCTGATTTGGAACCACCAGCTTGCCAGCATCCTGCAGCGCCCAGAATGGCGTTTCCGGCTCGATCGTCAACTGATAGAGCGACAGATGATCAGCAGCATATTCCAGGGCGCGCTTCAGCTCTTCACTCCAGGCAGCAACGCTTTGACCAGGCCGCGCATAAATCAGATCGAATGACAGGCGCGGGAATGTGTCCCGTGCAATCGCTATGGCGTTGATCGCCTCTTCGACATTATGCAAACGCCCTAAAAACTTCAGATCAGCATCATTCAGCGCCTGTACACCCAGTGACAACCGATTGACCCCGGCCTTGCGATAGGCTTTGAACCGGCCAGCCTCAACCGATTGCGGATTGGCTTCCATGGTAATCTCGGCACCGGGATCGACCGGCCAGTGCCAGTGAATCGCATCCAGAATACCGGCTATGGTTTCCGGGTCCATCAGCGACGGCGTACCCCCACCAAAAAAAATGCTGGTAACACGGCGCTCAGGCGTTCGGGCGGCGAAATGCGCAATCTCTGTCTTGAAGGCGGCCAGAAAGCGGGCCTGATCAACCGGTTTGTGCCGCACATGGGAGTTGAAATCACAATAGGGACATTTGGCCGCGCAGAAGGGCCAATGCACATAGATGCCGAACCCGGCATCCCGCGTCGGGTGATCGGGGCCATCATGTGCACTTTGCGGCTGGTTTCCAGCTGCCAGCTTCTGACTGTCTGTGTTTTGTTCCATGAGTTTCAAACGACCGAAGCCCGGATCCTACAGCGCATATTTCTCAAACAGGGCAAATGCCCGCGCCCGGTGTGACAGGCCCGGTTCCCCATCAGGGCGCGGTCCATGTTTCTCCTGCGGCGTCATCTCCCCAAATGTCTTATCATGATTCTCTGGCAGGAAGACGGGATCATACCCAAAACCCTGCGTGCCACGCGGCGGCCAGACGATCTCGCCCCGTATGATACCTTCAAACACAAAGGTCTCACCATCCGGATAGGCAAGACACAGGGCGCTGACAAATTGTCCGCCCCGCTTTGAAGCCTCGTTTGCGCCCTTGGCCAGCATGGCTTCCTGCACATTGCGCATGGCCATCGAAAAATCCTTATCGGGACCTGCCCATCGGGCAGAAAAGATGCCCGGATCCCCGTCCAGACAATCAACCGACAGGCCGGAATCATCTGACAAAGCGGGAAGCCCGGTGGCGGTGGCTGATGCCAGCGCCTTCAGTTTTGCATTGGCGGCAAATGTGGTGCCGGTTTCTTCCGGTTCCGGTAAATCCAGTTCGGCTGCAGACACGACTTCGATACCGTGAGGCACGACAAGATCACGAATTTCGCGCAATTTTCCTGCATTGTGGCTTGCCAGCACTAATTTGCCGCCAGTCAGTTTGCGAACCGGGTTGCTCATTTACATGATCGCCATGTTTTGCAACGAGACAAGTTGCTTGATGCCAGCTTTCGCCAGGTCCATCAGTTGTTTCAACTCTTCTTCGGAAAATGGTTCCTTCTCGGCAGTGCCCTGAATTTCAACAATGCCGCCAGCACCGGTCATGACAAAATTGGCATCGGTTTCCGCGGTTGAATCCTCGTCATAATCCAGATCCAGCACGGGTGTGCCTTTATAAATACCGCAGGAAATGGCGGCCACATTGTCTTTCAACACTGTGCCTGTCACCAGATTACGCTGGCGCATCCAGGCAATACAGTCGCTGAGTGCCACCCAGGCACCCGTAATGGCCGCTGTCCGCGTTCCGCCATCAGCCTGAATTACATCACAATCAAGGGTAATCTGCCGCTCGCCAAGGGCTTGCATATCAACAACGGCGCGCAGGGAGCGTCCGATCAGGCGCTGAATTTCCTGTGTTCGACCTGATTGCTTGCCGCTGGCCGCTTCCCGGCGCATACGCCCACCGGTGGAGCGGGGCAGCATGCCATATTCAGCTGTCACCCAGCCCTTGCCACCGCCACGCAACCAGGGTGGAACATTTTCAGCCAAACTGGCAGTGCACAGCACATGCGTGTCACCAAATTTTACCAGGCACGAGCCTTCAGCATGTTTTGATACGTTGCGTTCCAGTGAAACGGCACGCAGGGCATCGGGTTCACGATCGGATGGTCTCATGAGGCTCTTCTCTAAAATGGCTTCGATTCATCGCTCTTGATAGACAAGCCTGCGCCGAATGCAAAGCGCTGAAAACAAACATGCTGAACCGCCTTGCAGAAGTTTCACTTTCCATGAGGCTTGGCAGACACTAAGTTTGTGAAATGCATTATGCTTGACCGGGATGAAAGTCTGGCCAAAACCAACTGCCTGCGGGATGAGAAGAATGGCCACCGACACGCGCTTTTTTGATCAGGATATGGATGAACGTTCGCATCAGGTATTTCGCCGGATTGTCGAAGCCTATATGGAAGACGGCTCGCCCGTTGGATCGCGCAATCTGTCCCGCAGCCTGTCCCTGAACCTCTCTCCGGCCTCAGTCCGCAATGTGATGTCCGATCTGGAGCAGATGGGTCTTATCTATGCGCCGCATATCAGCGCTGGACGTCTGCCCACGGAACGCGGCCTGCGGTTCTTTGTCGATGCGATGATGGAAGTGGGTGATCTGGATGAGCGTGCACGCCAGCAGATCGATGCCCAATTTGAGAGCAACAGAGCTGAAAATTCAGGAGATACGCTTCTGGCAGATGCCAGCCGCATGCTGTCCGGTGTGTCCAAAGGTGCTGGACTGGTACTGACTGGCAAGCGGGAAGTACCTCTGAAACATATAGAATTTGTGCGCATTGAAGATGGCCGTGCGCTCGTCGTGCTGGTGGCTCAGGATGGCGCGGTGGAAAACCGCATCATCGACATTCCCAAAGGTATGCCGGCGGCGTCCCTGATCCAGGCCTCAAATTACCTGAATGAAGGTCTGCGTGGCCGCACGCTGCCGGAAGCACGCGTTGAACTGCAACAATTGCTGGACTCCCAGCGTCGTGAATTGGATGATCTGACGGCCCGGCTGGTGGAAGAGGGACTTGCCACCTGGGCCGGTGTCAATGAGGGAGCCAGAAATGCGCAAAACCTCATTGTCCGGGGCCGCGCCAATCTGTTGGAGGATGTCGGACAGGGTGAAGATCTGGACCGCATCCGACTGCTGTTTGAAGATCTGGAGAGCAAGTCCGATCTGATTGAGTTGCTGGGGTCCGCTGAAACCGGCGATGGTGTGCGAATCTTCATCGGATCCGAAAACAGCCTGTTTTCCATGTCCGGCTCATCGCTGGTGGTTGCCCCTTATCACAATGCGGAAGACAATGTTGTCGGCGTGCTTGGTGTCATTGGCCCAACACGGCTAAATTATGGTCGCATCATCCCTGTTGTGGACTATACAGCCCAGCTTTTGGGAAAAATGCTCAGTTAACGAGATTGGCGGTTGATTTTTTGCCGCCAAGCTTCGATATCCCAAACTAACAGATTAAATCGAAAAGACCGTGATCGATCATGAGTGACGAAACCAAAAAAGCTGACCCATTGAAAAACGAAGCAGACGACAGCGAATTGTCGAATACTGAAGCCTCTGAAGAGGGCTTGTCTGAAGAAGAAGACGAGACCCCGACTGGCAAGCGGACACCGGAAGAGGTGATTGATGCCCTGCTTCAGGAAAATCAGGATTTGCGAGATGAAAAGGAAGCCCTGAGAGATCAGATGCTGCGTGTTGCCGCAGACATGGAAAATCTGCGCCGCCGCACCCAGCGCGAAGTGGCCGACTCGCGGCAATATGCGATTTCAAATTTTGCCCGCGACGTGCTGAGCATTGGCGACAATCTGGATCGCGCCATTTCAACGGTCTCTGATGAAGAGAAGGAAACGGCCGGAACCACATTGGCGGCGCTTGTGGAAGGCGTTGAAATGACTGGCCGGGAAATGGTGCGCGTATTCGCCAAACACGGCGTCACCAAAGAAGAGCCCGAAGGCGAGAAATTCGATCCAAACCGCCATCAGGCTGTGTTTGAGGTGCCAAACCCGGCCGTTGCCAGTGGCATGGTGGTTCAGGTTATGCAGGCAGGCTATATGCTTGGGGACAGAGTTTTGCGTCCTGCCATGGTCGGTGTTTCCAAAGGCGGTCCAAAACCAGCGCCAAAACTGGTTCCAGACGACGCGCCGGAAGTAGAAGACTGATAAAGACAACCGATCGATTAAGACAAGCACCCGCTGATCTGATTTGGCGGGTGGCCAGACACCCAGAAAAACCGCTGCTTGCGTGAAAAGCAGATGTGCCAGAAGTGGATACGGGTCCATGAACAAGAGCAACCGGTAAACCGGAAAACAGATTGCTGAGTGCCCTTGCCGGTCGATATTGCAGACCGTTTTGCAAGGCAAGGGTCTATTCTTGTTCTAATTCTGGAGTTTCAAATGAGACACCTTGTTTACGACGTTGCGTCATCTCTCGACGGCTATATCGCCGCGCAGGACGACGACATTTCCGCTTTTCCCATGGAAGGTGATCATGCAGCGGCCTATCAGGCCCGACTGGAAACTTATGATACCGTGGTCATGGGCCGTCGCACTTATGAATTCGGCTATGGGTTTGGCTTGAAAGCTGGCGCCCGGGCCTATCCGCATATGCGCCACTGTATCTTCTCCCGCAATATTGCGCTGCCCCGTTCATCGGATGTGGAAGTGGTCCGGACTGACTGGCTTCAGACAATCGATGCCATCAAGTCAGAAACCGGAACAGATATCTATCTGTGTGGCGGCGGCAAAATGGCCGGATATCTGTTGCAGCAAGGGCGCATAGACCGCCTTATTATCAAGCTCGTCCCAATTGTTCTGGGCAGCGGGGTTGCCTTGTTCGACGGGGTTGCTGCGGCCACACATCTGAAAGTCGCGTCCGTAACGCCCTACAAGAATGGCGTCACCTTGATGGAGTATGAGGTGAATCCGTCAGGCAGTGACCCGTCTTAGGGTCAGATTGATTCGACCCGGCGCTTTCAGCAATGTGGAAGTGCCGGGGTAAATCCGGTCCACACCGTGAAACGCCAGACGGCTTTCACCGCCCATGACCAAAACATCACCGGAATGCAGCTTGAAGCTTTTTGTAGGGCCGTTGCGTTCTGTCGTTCCTGTGCGGAACCGGCAATCATCCCCCAGCGACACGGAAACAACCGGTGCCGTAAACATGGCTTCGTCCCGGTCCTGATGCAGACCCATTTTGGCGCTGGGTTGGTAATAATTGATCAGACAGGCCTGTGGCGTGGGAGCCTCTGCTGCTACAGCATTCCACAATGCCAGCAACTCGGAAGGCATCTCGGGCCATGGCGCACCCGTCACGGGATGTGTCTTCTGATAGCGGTAGCCCGCCTTGTCCGCCACCCAGCCTAAGGCGCCGCAATTGCTCATCTTAACGGACAATGGTTTCCCGGTTTTCGGCATGGTTGGCTGAAACAGAGGCGCGGCATTGACGAGTGTTCGGATCATGTCGCGCAAGTCCGCCTGGGCACTGCGATCATAGTATCCGCTGTAAAGAAACAGGCCTGGTTCAAGCTCCATTTTCTAAATCCATATTTCCTCTTCACAGTCCTCATATGGGGCAGGCAGCGGTGTTGGCACTGCAAAAAGTCCGGTCTTGGTACAAATCCGCGTAATCCGGCGCTTGCAGGCATCGCTCCGCTCTCTTATATACCCGACGAAGCACAGTGTTGCCGGGTCTTTATTCTCTGTTCAAAAGACATTAACTGGCTCGCAAAGTGTGCATGGTAAACGGACACGTTGAACAAAGGGGATTTGTGCCTGCTTCGTGAACAGAGAAACCGATGCTTTAAGGTCGGTGCGATAGCAAGGTCCATGTCTGCCAAACAAGGAGAGTAAATATGGCGAAAGTCATTGGTATTGATTTGGGAACAACCAATTCCTGTATTGCCGTCATGGACGGAAAAACCCCAAAAGTCATTGAAAACACTGAAGGTGCCCGCACCACCCCATCCATGGTGGGCTTTACCGAAGATGGCGAGCGGCTGGTTGGCCAGGCTGCAAAACGTCAGGGCGTAACCAATCCTGAAAACACAGTCTTTGCTGTCAAACGTCTTGTTGGACGCCGGTTCAACGATCCGATGGTGACCAAAGACAAGAAGCTTGTGCCTTATCAAATCGTCAAGGCAGACAATGGTGATGCCTGGGTCAAGGCGCAGAATGAGATTTATTCTCCCTCACAGGTCTCCGCGATGATTCTTCAGAAAATGAAGGAAACTGCTGAAGCCTATCTGGGCGAGAGCGTGACACAGGCCGTGATCACTGTTCCTGCATATTTCAATGATGCCCAGCGTCAGGCTACCAAAGATGCCGGTAAGATTGCCGGTCTGGAAGTTCTGCGTATCATCAACGAGCCGACTGCAGCAGCGCTGGCTTATGGTTTGGACAAGAACGACGGCAAGACCATTGCGGTTTACGATTTGGGCGGTGGTACCTTCGATATTTCTATTATCGAGATCGCG
>CAZOCA010000140.1:2462-7422 GCA_964578105.1 uncultured Pararhizobium sp. | reverse complement strand
CCGCGCATTTCGCGCCGTTGGGCCAAGGTACTGGGTTTTTGATCATGGCATTATACTCCCACCATTTACACCGATCCCCTGGCCGGTGATGTATGCTGCATTTGGCCCTGCAAGAAAGAGCGCCATTTCTGCAATCTCTTCTGGTTGTCCAAACCTGGCCAACGGAATTTCCAGCTCTTTGGCACGCCATTCGGGGCTCATGTTTTCGGCTGCCAGCATCTCTGTGTCGATTGGACCCGGGCAAAGTGCATTCACCAGGATATGGGGCGCGAATTCCTTTGCCCAGCACCGAACGAGGCCTAGAACGCCATGTTTGGACGACACATAGGGCGCATAGGATTCGCGCCCGTAATAGGAAAGATCCGATGCAATCATGATCACGCGTCCCTTGCTGCCCTGCATGGCACGAATGGCCTCACGACCGATGATGAACGAGCCGCGCAAATTTACGGCCATCACCTGATCAAACTCTGAGGTCGTGGTTTCCAGAAGGCCGCGCTCGTGGATGATACCGGCACAATTGACTACAGCATTCAGTGGGGAAAAGTGGGTGTTGACGTGCTGGAACAGCTCCAGGATCGACGCCTCATCGGTTACATCGCAGATGATGCCTTCAGCCGTGCCGTCTGCGGCGCGAATGGTATCGACTGTTTCGACAGGATCATTCAGATCGGCGCATAAAACGTGCGCACCAGCTTTTGCAAATACTTTTGCACAGGCTGCTCCGATGCCACGGTAAGCGCCTGTCACCAAGATGTTCATGCCTTCATAGCCTTGGGTCATGCCATGACCTCCCCACGGTCCAGATGATAGGCCTGTCCGGTAATGTCACGTGCCCCATCGGATGCCAGATAAAGATAGATCGAAGCCATATCGTCGGGCTCCAGCAATCCCCCCAGGACCTGACCTGAGATGATTTCTTTGAGCAATTCACCTTCTGAACGCCCAGAGCTTTTTGACATTTTCGCAAGGGTCAGCATGGACGCTTCGGTTTTGACCCAGCCGGGGCAAACCGCGTTTACGTTGATGCCGAGCGGAGCCAGTTCGTGCGCCATTGAACGCATGAAGCCGATATTGGCGTGTTTTGATGCGCAATACGCTGAATAATCAGCAACCGCTGTGCGGCCCCAGATGGAGGCTGTCAAAATGATGCGGCCACCTTTGTCCATCTTGCGAACAGCATGCCGTGTCATCAGGAATGTCCCCATAATGTTGATATCGATGATCCGGCGGAAGGTGACTTCAACGGCGTCGTCGGGATCGGTGATTGGCGTAGTGCGCTCTAAGCCCGCATTATTGATGAGAACGTCAAGCTGGGTAAATTGGCCCATAGCCTGTTTGATCTGATCCACATCGGTAATGTCGCAGCGAATGCCTTTAACTGTTTGTCCGGTTTCGATGGATAGGTTTTCAGCGGCATCAAAGACGGTCTCGTCGTCGGCGAGAATGGCCAAATCGGCACCAGCCTGCCCAAATCCTTTTGCAACCCCGTATCCGATGCCACGGCTTCCGCCGGTCACCAGAACGGTCTTGCCAGAAAAATCATATGTCACTTTGCCCATAATTTACTCTGAATTTGTTCGTAGTGGGCGGTTGTGAGAGATGCGACCAATCGTGTTCATCAGGATCTGCGCAGCAAGAATGGCTGTGGTGCCGGAGTGGTCGTAATCCGGTGCAACCTCAACCAGATCCAGACCAACAATCTGGCCGCGCTTTGTCAGTCCATCGAGGAATTCAAGGATTTCGTAATAGAGAAAACCGCCATGTGATGGCGTGCCGGTTCCCGCTGCAATTGAGGGGTCGAACCCGTCAATATCAATGGTCACGTAATAGCGCACCCCTTCGGGGATGCGGTCCAGCACCTGGTCAACGCCCAGCTTGCGAAATTCGCGCACCGAAAGGATGTCTGAGCCCATCGCGCGCGCGTCATCATAGCCTTCTTTGGCGGTGGAAGAGACATTGCGAATACCGATTTGCGACAGGCCGGTCACATATGGCTTTTCGGCTGCGCGGCGCATGGGGTTTCCGTGACCAAAACGTACGCCGTGCCGTTCATCTACAAAATCAAGGTGCGCATCTATCTGCACGAGGTGGATAGGTTCTTGATCCGAGAAGGCATTTACACACGGGATGTTAATCGAATGATCGCCGCCCAAAGTAATGGGGATGGCGCCCGCATCCAGAATTTTGCGAACCCCGAATTCGATGTTCTCATGGCTTTTGATTGTATCAGTGTGGACTATATCGGCATCACCAAGGTCCACGATTTTGACTTGGCCAGCCGGCATGTATGTGACGTCGTCCTCGTGGTCGTAAGCGCCACCATGCCCAAAGGAAAACAAGGTAGACGCCTCGCGGATCGAGCGCGGACCAAAGCGTGCACCGGGCCGCCATTGGGTTCCAAAATCATACGGCGCACCAAGAATGGCAAAATCGGCATCTATATTGTCCCAATCCGCCACGTAGGGGTTCTTGCCAAACGTTGCTATGCCAACAAAAGGAAGATCAAGCCGACCTGATTCATATTGGTTTTTGGTCATGTAACTTCTTTCAAGTTCGGTTTGAGCTTGTCAGCGAAGATCACGAAAACATCCCGTCGAAAGCGTGTGTTCGCGTCTTCCTCGGTCTGGTTTTCGTCCGAGATAAACAGAAAAAATCGGATGTTTTGCATCTCAAACAAGGTGTCAGCCAAAGTATCGGTGTCAATGTCCCCGGACAGGGTGCCGCGGCGCTGATAGGCTTTTACCAAGACTGACATCAACTCAATCAGGGTCCGATCCAGATCACGGTATGTATGACCAAATTGCTTGCCTCCTTCCAGAATGCTGGCAGCAAGCACTTCACGCCAAGTGCTTTTGGCAAGATAGGCCATCGCGTGCTTGCGCATAATCTGACCAAAACTTGCAACAGCATCGCGGATGTCGATGGGCAACTCATCGATCAGGCAGTTCAACTGAGAAATCAGCCGGACGTCGCTTTCCTTGACCAGAGCCAAGAGCAGATTGGCCTTGGTTTCATAGTAATTATAAACGGTTACTGCTGACACACCTGCCTCAGCGGCGATGCTTTCAATCGTCACTGTGCCGTAGCCTTCGTTCTGGAATCGGGTTCTCGCCACTTCCAGAATGCGTTTCGACCGGTCCAGTTTTTGGCGCTTCCGCAAGCTCAAAACTGCCATGTCGTCCTCCCAGACTTTTACCATTTGCGCCCTTCCAGACTTTGCTGTCGGCAACTTTGCTTCGGAGCAACCCTAGAGTGAGTTTGAAAAAACGTCTAGACACACAAGAATTTTAGTGACTAAACTTTAATAGTCAATACAAATAAATATCAGATGGAGACGATGTAATGAGAAAGATGGGAACTGCATTAGCTGCTGGCGCCGTAGCTTTGACGTGTGTGGCAGGCGCTGCATCGGCAGAAGAGATCAACGTCGGGCTTTGTGTCTCATGGCCGGGTTATGCCATGCTTGAAATCGCCAAACAAAAAGGGTTGGCCGAAGGTTACGAAATCAACACAGTCATATTCGACGATCCACTGGGTGGGCAGGCTGCATTGGCCGCCGGTCAGATCGATATTTATGAATGCACCGGGGATTACACCCCTTTGGCGATTGACCGCGGTACCGGAGTTGTAACCGTCGCATTTGCCAATCCTTCTTTTGGCGTTGACCATGTTATCCTTTCTCCGGGCGTTGATGTGTCAAACATCAAGGGAAAACGTATTGGAGCGCCGCAGGCCTATATCGGTCAGCTTTTGATGGGTGTGTGGATGGATGGCGAGAACATCCCTCTGGATGATGTTGAATGGGTCAATCTTTTGGCAGACGAGGCCGTCGGACCGATGCTTTCGGGTGATCTGGCAGCTGCCTATCTGTATGAGCCCTGGATTTCCAAAGTCATGGAAAACCTGCCCGGATCCACTTCGGCTGCAGATACCAGCGAAGATTGGATGCTTAAAACCGGCATCTTCACGGACGTGATTTATATGAATGGAGATTTCATAAAAAACCACCGGGGCGCTGCTCTTGATATGTTGAAGGCACGCTTTGATGCTGTTGGTTGGTGGCATGACAATACAGATGAGGGAAATCAGCTGATGTCTGATTACCTGCAATGGCCGCTCGCCGACATTGAGTCTGTCATTGGCACCAACGGCAAATTTCTGGACGGTGGAATTTACATGTATGATTTTGATGAATCCGCCAAAGTATGCGGCGTTCTGGAAGGCGAGCCTCCTTTCGGCCTTGAAAACGGATCCATCACAACAGTCATCAAGACGATCAATGAATATTGGGTGCGTTTTGGTTTGATGACTGAGGTCCACGATCCTGCAGCTGGTGTGGATTGCTCGCTCATGGCTGATCTGGTTGGCCAGGGTTATCGCCAGTCGTTTGAAGCACGCAAGTAAACAGCGGTCTATTCAGGAGGCCGACGCTGTGCGGCCTCCTGCTTTTCGGGAAACCTGACAACAGGCGAATATAATGAACAATCCCACGAATAGAACCGCGCGGACGCCTTTGCTCCAGTTGCGCAAACCGGTGTCTTCAAAGCAATCTATTCTCTCGGCGATCTTCATCTGGACGCTGTTCTTTGCCGTTTGGGAAGGCGTTTCGCTGGCAGGTTTAGTCAATGATCTGTTGGTTCCAGCGCCTCATACCGTTCTCACAACATTGGTGGACATGCTGGTAAACCGAGGTTTGGTTTCAGATATATTGATCAGCGTTTGGCGCGTCGTTTTCAGTTTTAGTATCGCCTGTGCCGTGGCCATTCCCTTGGGTGTGGCTATGGGGGCATTCCCGGCCATAGAGGCGGTGTTCAACCCGTTTGTATCAGCCTGGCGTTATCTGCCGGCGCCATCATTTATTCCAATTTTGCTGATGTGGTTTGGAACCGGTGAGACGCCCAAACTTGTACTCTTGGTCATCGGGGTGGTTTTTTTCCTGATTACAATCATCATGGAC
>CAZOCA010000140.1:0-2452 GCA_964578105.1 uncultured Pararhizobium sp. | reverse complement strand
CATCATTGACCACACGCGCGAAGTGCGAACCGAACTGGTTGAAACAGGGCTGACATTGGGTGCAAAACGCTGGACCATTGTTCGCACCATTATTTTGCCGGCGGTTTTGCCGCATGTTTTGACGGCGATGCGTCAGATGCTTGCCGTGACCTGGACCTACCTGGTCATCGCCGAGATTGTCGCATCGACCACAGGTGTCGGCGCTATGATGATGCGGGCACGGCGCTTCCTGCATACTGATGAAATCATGGCCGGTATTATTGTCATTGGGGTTTTGGGATTGTGTTTTGATATCTTGTTCCGCAGGGCGCACCGCTGGTTCTTCCCCTATATCGAAGATCGGAGGAATTGATTTGTCCGAAATTCATCACACAAATACGATGGCTGCCTCTTCGGCCAAATTGGTTGTAGACGGCGTTACGAAACGGTTCTCTTTGGGAAAGGGACGTGAGGTTCAGGCCATCGAGGAGGCGTCATTCATCGTCGAAGAAAACGAGATTTGCACAATCCTGGGATCTTCTGGATGTGGCAAGTCAACAATTCTTCGGATGATGGCAGGGCTGGAAACGCCCACTACGGGCGAGTTGCGTCTTGACGGCAGCGCCATTACCGGCCCCGACCGGGAACGTGGCATGGTGTTTCAGGCCTACACTTCGTTTGATTGGCTGACAGTGCGGGGGAATGTCGAATACGGCATGCGTATCAATGGTGTCCCTAAAAAAGAACGCCGCGAACGCACACAGGAATTCATTGAACTTGTTCATCTGGGTGGTTTCGAAGACGCCTATCCGTCGCAATTGTCTGGTGGCATGAAGCAGAGAGTCGCCATTGCCCGCACGCTTGCAAACGATCCCGCGCTCTTGTTAATGGACGAGCCATTCGGCGCGCTTGATGCTGAGACACGTTGGCATATGCAAGAGCTGCTGGTCGGTATTGCTGAGACAGCGAACACGACGATGGTGATGGTCACACACGACATCGAAGAGGCCATCTATCTGGGGGATAAGATCGTTTTCATGTCCAGCCATCCCGGGCGCGTCCACAAGATCATTGTGCCCGAATTCAAGCAAGGCAAACGCTATCAGAGCAAAGAAGAGGTTATTGGCCTTGAAGGCTATGGAATCCTGGAAAAGGAAATCATGCGTTTGATGCAGGAACAGGGTGCAAGGGACGAGCACTGATTGGTGCCGACCAGACAGTTAGAAGAGGAACACATGAGCGATCAGTTTTTTCATCCACCCTCCGGATTCGATTTACCTCGTTTCGCCGGTATTCCGACCTTCATGCGCCTGCCGCACGTGACCTTGGAGGATGCCCGCATTTCGGACATTGATATTGGCTTGATAGGCGTGCCTTGGGACAGTGGTACAACAAACCGCCCCGGGCCTCGCCACGGCCCGCGGCAATTGCGCGATATGTCTACGATGATACGGGCTCAGAACGGCGCTACCGGCATTCGTCCATTTGAAGAAGTCAATTGTGCTGACCTTGGAGATGTTCCGCCTAATCCGGTAGATCTTTTGGACAGCATGAACCGCATCACATCATTTTACCAAACGGTTCTGAAGGCGGGCATTTTTCCGATGACTGCCGGGGGCGACCATTTGTCGACGTTACCCATTCTCAGGGCCGTGGCGGAAAAACACCCCGTCGGTATGATCCATTTTGATAGCCATACAGATTTGTTCAAAGACTATTTCAATGGGTCAAAATATACCCACGGAACACCGTTCCGCAGAGCTGTTGAAGAAGGGTTGCTCGACCCTCTTCGTGTTTGCATGATCGGTATTCGGGGCACGACATACGACAATGAAGACCGCGACTTTGCCGACAGCGTCGGGATTCGTGTCATACCGATTGAAGAATTCCATGCCCGAGGAGTCGCAGATGTGATGTCGGAAGCACGAGAGATCGCTGGTTCCGGTAACACTTATGTTTCGTATGACATTGATTTCGTTGATCCTGCCTTTGCTCCTGGAACCGGAACGCCTGAGATTGGTGGTCCCAACAGCTTTCAGGCCTTAGAGGTCGTACGCCATTTGAAAGGCGTGAACATCGTGGGTGCCGATTTGGTCGAAGTGTCCCCGCCTTTTGATACTTCAGGAGGCACCGCATATTTGGGTGCGTCACTGATTTTTGAAATGCTGTGTGTCATAGCCCCGACACTTCAACCAAGAGTATTAAGGGACTGATTCAAGAGCATGGGATGGTGCAAGGCATTCACCCCATCATCCAACTGTGAAACCGCAACCGGATCAGACGCGTGGCATATAATGCTGTTGTGCGCTGGCTGTGGAGCACAAAGCGCATAGGCGTTGTGAAAATCCGCTGGCAACCAACTTGGTGCCGACCGGCCGAACGCCGCGTCGGCTTCTATCAATGAAAACCTGCCCGCACCATCGAATTTAGCGTGAATTTTGAGTTCGGGTTTGTGTATGTCACCGATGATGTG
>CAZOCA010000139.1:0-7426 GCA_964578105.1 uncultured Pararhizobium sp. | reverse complement strand
TCAAGCGCGAAATGGTGGCCTTTGGATCTATATCCAGGCCCATGCGGGTAAACAATTCTTCAGTCTGGCGGCGAGCCTGCCCCCAGTTGATCCTGTTGATGCCAAGGGTCCTGGTTCGTGGCAGCCGTCCAAGAAAAATATTCTCTGTGACCGAAAGATCAGGCACCAGGCTAAGCTCCTGGTGAACGGTCACTATATTGGCCTCGAAAGCATCGTGAGGCGATTTGAATTCAACCTGACGGCCGTTCAACATCATGGAACCGCTAGTGGGCTGGGTAACGCCAGACAGCATCTTCACCAGCGTGGACTTGCCAGAACCATTCTTGCCCATCAGCGCATGGATGCGCGAAGGTTCAAACGTGTGGCTGAAATCATCAAGCGCGACGACGTTGCCATACACTTTGGTCAGGCCCTGGGTTTCTACAATAGCGGACATAGCAGATTGTCTGGACACTTCTTGCTGGTCTTAAAAGTCGCGGGGCAGCTTGCACTGCCCCGCTTTGGTTAGATCTCTGGGAAAGACCTACTTCAAGGAGCGGAGATACTCCTGAAACTCTTCGACTGCCGGGCGATCATTACGCGAAAGACCAAGCACTGGAACGATGACGGCTGCTTCAACAGCTTCTTTCTTGATCGCAGAAATTGCTGCTTCAACGGCCATCTGTCCCATCACATATGGCTGCTGCGCAGTGACAGCCTGCAGCACATTGTCGCCATCCAGAAGGAAGCCAACCAGCTGCTCTGTACCATCCACACCGAAGACAAAAATTTCACCTGCTTTGCCCGCATTGCGCACGGCCTGTACAGCACCAACGGTGCCACCTTCATTAGCTGCGTAAATGACATTGAGGTCAGGGTTGGCAGTTATGATATCGCCTGCAACCTGGATCGCTTTTTCTGCCAACCAGGCATCCTGCTGGGAGACAATGTTCAGACTATTGCCGACTTCAGCCTTTTCGATGAAACCATCAACACGGTCAGCGGAAATTTCTGGCAACAATGCCTTGAAGCCAAGCGTTGCAACATTAGCCTTGCCCCCCAGCTCATTGGCGATGAAGTCAGCTGCCAGCATGCCGGTAGAGTTGCCAAGATCACGCTGCGCGGAATTAAGGTAGGAAACCGGGATCGACGCATCATCAACATTTGAATTGTAAGTCACAATGTGGATGCCACGGTCACGGGCGCGCATCAGAGCAGGAATAGACGCAACTGCAGAAACAGGCGAGATCACAATCGCATCTACGCCGCGCGCAATATAGGTGTCGATCAGGCTGATTTCCTGCTGAGGTTCGCTCTTGGAATTACCTTCCAGAAGCTCAATGCCGGCAGCATCTGCCGCAGCGTTCATGCCCAACTGGATGGTGCGGAAAAACTGGTCCTGCTGGAACACAACCGCCGCAATGGTGATATCATCCTGTGCTGTCGCCGGGGCGGTTACGCCTACGGCCATCGTTGCGGCAAGAGCCAGCCCCGAAAGGGTTTTCTTGAGTGTCATGAATAATCCTCCTAGTGGTGTTCTGCCCGTTTATCGGGCGCTATGTTGGCCTGTGGCGTTGAAATTGACTGTGTCACAGGCGAATTCATTGGACCTTGGATCAGGCATCCGGTGCCGTCTCCTCAGTATTTTGGGCATCCACCGAACGGTCTATGAACCCAAGTCCGTGATCGAGATGATTTGACATCCAATACTGGAAGCCGAGCCGGTCGCGTTTCTCCAGCGCATCCAAAATGTGTGTGTGTGTGTCGTATGTGCCCTGCAGGCCATGGGATTCCTTGCCGGTTTCCATCAGCTTCACGATGATAGGTTTCATCGTCGTGTAGACATTGAGCACAGTCTGATTGTCTGCCAGTTCCAGTAGTGCAGCATGGAAGCCGAAGTCCCGCTCTGCAGCTTCCACCTTGGTCGGCGCATCCAGGATCTCCTGGTTCAGCTTGCGGAAGCGCGCAATATCAGCGTCGGTAACGGCCGAAAAGATCGCATCAGCTGACCCCACTTCAATAAGGCGGCGGAAGCCCTGAATATCCAGAAAGGTCTCGCGCGAAATCGAGAGCTGAAACGAGAACAGATCAAGCACCGCATCCATGTGGCGATTGACGATAACAGCACCGATTTTAGGACGCACATCAACCACACCATAGGCCTTCAGGATACGAACAGCTTCGCGTACCGTATTGCGAGCCGCAGCAAACTTTTCACCAAGCTCTCGTTCCGAGGGAAGCGTATCGCCAACCGTCAAACTGTTTGACTGGATATAGCCTTTGATTTGTTGGACCAGATTATCCACAGCGCTGCCATCGCCCGGCTCTCGACCGGGCTCATTTCCGGCCGTGCCGGGTAAAGGTGGAATCGTCTGGGTCACGTCTGAAACGCCTATTTGTTGGTCCAGTTAGTAAATACTCGAAACGCGACTTGATGCAAGCCTCTTCGCAACAAAAAATTTTATCATTTAATATCAGCCAGTTAATCACAAATCACTACGTATAGCCCTGACTTCCTCCACAAAAAACGAAAATCTGAAGATAAACTCCTTGATATTGTTGGACCAGATTGAAAAGATGCATCCAAAGAAGTTGAAAACCGAGGGAGGCGGCAAATGCCGCGCGCCATGACAGGCATACAAACACCTACAGAGGGCCAAACAAGGCCGGGCCTAAATCAAACCTGGCGCTGGTATGGGCCAGATGACCCTGTATCTTTGGGCGATATTCGGCAGGCCGGTGCGCAAGGCGTGGTGACGGCTTTGCATGAAACCTATGACGGTCAGGCATGGACCTCTGATGCGATTGCGCAGCGCAAACGGATCATTGAAGAAGCTGGCCTCACATGGTCGGTTGTTGAAAGCATCCCTATCCATCCCTCAATCAAACTGGGCGGTGATGAAGCGGCCTATTATACCGATGCCTTTGCAACATCGATGGAACGCCTGGCCGAGCAAGGCATGGCAACCATCTGCTATAATTTCATGCCGGTGGTGGACTGGACCCGAACCGACCTTCTCTACCCGCTGGACCATAGCGGACTGACGCTGCGCTTCGATGCGGTGGAATTTGCGGCCTATGATTGCTTCATACTGGAACGAGATGGAGCCATTTCGGACTATTCTTCTGAAATCGTGGAGTTGGCGCGCGCACGCGCTTCAAAGCTGACCCCAGAAGCCATCACAACGCTGGAGCAAACCATCATTGCCGGCCTTCCCGGTTCTGAACTCTCACATACAAGAGAAGGCATTCGCGCAAAAATCGCAGCCTTTGATCAAGTTGACGAAGCAGCAATGCTCGAAAATCTAATCAACTTCCTGAAAATTGTTGTTCCACGGGCAGAAGCTTGTGGTGCAAGGCTCTGCATCCACCCTGATGATCCGCCATTTCCCCTGTTTGGATTGCCACGGGTGGTGAGCACAGCTGCGGACTATCAGACATTGATGGATGCCGTACCCTCCCCGTCCAATGGCATAACGCTCTGTGCAGGCTCATTTGGTTCAAGACCAGACAATGACGTTCCAGCATTGGTCGAGCAGTTCGCAGATCGTATTCATTTCGTGCATTTGCGGAATGTGAAACGTGAGGCCCAGTTTGGCGTGCATGGATCGTTTTATGAATCAGATCATCTGGCTGGTGATGTTGATATGGTCGAAGTGCTGAAAAGACTTATGGCAGAGCAGCGTCGTCGCCAGACAGAGGGCCGAGAGGACTGGCACATTCCCATGCGACCAGACCACGGCCCATTGCTCCTGGATGATATGCACAAGAAGACTAACCCTGGTTATTCTGCCATCGGGCGCCTGAAAGGTCTGGCAGAGTTGCGCGGTGTGATGACCACACTTGAGCATCAACGCAGTGGCTGAAAATCGTGCTGATCTGCCTGATAAAACCATTTTTACAAACGCCACTGATGCGGGCATTAGCAGGGTTGGCGCCCTGCGTTTGCTGGCTGGCGGCATCACGACGTAACAGGACATTTTCATGAAGATTGGCCTTGGCCTTTATCGTCAAATGCTCAATGAGCGGCACTACAAATTTGCCCAGCAATTGGGCGTTACGCATATTGTGGCGCATCTGGAAGATTATTTTTCCGCAAATCCTCAACTGGCTGATGGCGCGCATGATGCCTCACTGACCAGTGGGTCCTGGGGCATCGGCCAGTCCGGCGACTGGACCGAAACGACGTTTCGCACATTGATTGATGATCTGGCACGCCACGATTTGAAGCTCGCGGCAATCGAGAATTTCGCCGTACAGCATTGGCATGATGTGCTGCTCGATGGACCCAAACGTGATGCGCAAATGGAGCATCTCAAACGGATTGTGCGTGCTGCCGGTGCAGCTGGCGTTCCCTGTATCGGATATAATTTCTCGGTGCCGGGCGTCTGGGGCTGGACACGCGGCCCCTATGCACGCGGTGGCGCAATGTCGGTCGGGTTCGACTTGAGTGATATTGATCCTGACAAGCCAATACCAGAAGGCATGGTGTGGAATATGGCTTATCGCGACAAGATCGGGCCAGGTCTGCAAGCGGTTGTAAGCCATGAGCAGATTTGGGACCGTTACCAGCGTTTTCTCGATGAGATTCTTCCTGTAGCGGAAGCGGCCGGAGTCATTCTTGCCGCGCACCCTGACGATCCGCCAGTGGAGAATTTGCGCAAGAGTGCCAAGCTGATCAACTCACATCACGCTTATCGGCGTGCCTTTGCTGCCAATACCTCTCCCAACAACCGCGCTGAATTGTGTCTGGGTTGTCTGCAGGAAATGACGGATGGTGATGTCTACGAGACCGTGGCCAAATTCGCGCAGGAAAACCGCATCGGCTACATCCATTTTCGCAATGTACGCGGCAAGGTGCCAAACTATCACGAGGTCTTCATTGATGAAGGCGACATTGATCTGGCGCGCATTATCAAGGTGCTCAAAGAGAATGATTATCAGGGTGTTCTGATCCCAGATCATACACCGGAACTAGAATGTGATGCACCCTGGCACGCTGGCAAAGCCTTTGCTGTTGGGTATATGAAGGCGCTTGTCGCCGCGCACGGGTAAGGAAAGCAAAATGGAACAGGAATTTGCAGGCAAAGTAGCTCTCGTCACCGGGTCCAGCGGCATTGGGCTCGGCGCAGCGTTGCGACTGGCCAACGGTGGCGCAAAAGTATTTGTGTGCGGCATTGATGATGCCCACAATCAGGCAGCTGAAGAAGCCGCATCAGGCCTCAATATGACGATTTCAAAAGTGGATGTGTCTGATGAGGCGCAGGTCTCAAATGGATTACGCACATCGGCAAGACTGAGGGCGGGATCGATATTCTTGTCAACGCTGCCGCCATCCAGACCTATGGCGACCTCACCACCACTGACAGCGCACACTGGGACAAGGTGATGTCCATCAATCTGCGCTCCTGCTTCCTCTCCTCACACCACGCCTACCCGTTTATGAAGGCGCGTGGTGGTGGCTCGATTGTGCATGTCTCGTCGGTTCAGGGTCATGCCAATCAGAACGGCGTGCTGGCTTACGCCACAACAAAGGGCGCCATACACGCAATGACCCGCGCAATGGCCGTGGATTGTGCAAAACATAAGGTCCGGGTGAACTCCGTCAGCCCCGGATCTGTCCGCACGCCACTGCTGGAGTTTGCAGCGCAGGAGGTGGTCGGCCCAGGCAATGACATCGAGCCCGCAATCGCCGAATTTGGCGCTGCTCACCCCATCGGCCGTGTCGGCACGGTGGAGGAAACCAGCGAGCTGATCGCTTTCCTGACCAGCGACCGCTCAGGCTTTTGCACCGGTGGCGATTATCTGGTTGATGGCGGCTTGTTGGCCCATCTGGGCGTTTGAACCGACCAGAACGTCGCCGGGGCTCATTGCATGTGTTGCCCGACCTCAGCGCCAGGCGGGGCCACGACCCGTTTTCTGGCATCGCGTGTCGCAACGGCACTGTCGATGTGCCAGTTCATGAGCACATTCAGCAAGTCCTGTTTGTGATCAGCCGAGTTCGGATCGTCCCAAAGATTGGTTTTCTCATTGGGATCAGAGACAAGGTCAAACAATTGACCGTAATCCTCACCCTGGAAGTGAACCAGTTTATGGGTGCTTGATCTGACCATTGTCAGGAATGTGGCACCCGTCAGGTTCACGTCCCCGCCCTGCTCGCAAAACACATGTGACCGCCCGGCAAAAACCTCTCCGTTCAACGCCGGATTCAATGAGATAGCCTCCAAGCTGTGATCGGGGTCGACACCTGCCCATTCCAGAATGGTAGGGCCAAGGTCAAACAGCTGGACAAGCTCATCGACTTCACGACCACCTGAAAAATGGGCGGGTGCGGAAATGATAAGCGGAACCCGCGTCACTTCTTCATAGGGCGCCCATTTCTGGCTAAGCCCGTGATCTCCAAGGCAGTCACCATGGTCAGATGTAAAGATAATAATAGAATTATCGAGCCGACCACGTGCCTCAAGGGTGTCCAGAATCTCTCCGACCTGGCGGTCTATCATTTCCACATTTGCGTAGTAATGCGCCCGCATTCTGTGCATCTCATCACGGGTCGGTTCCAGTTTCCAGGAAACGGAGTCGTGATCGAAATCAACATCATGGTGCCGCTTTTCAACAAATGGCGGAGGGAGATCGTCAAGCTCCGCCTGAGTAACATCCGGCAGCGGCACGTCACGATTGAGGTATTTCTCGGCATAGTCAGGCGTGGGGTCATAGGGAGGATGGGGACCGGGAAACCCGACGACCAGGAACAACGGTTTTTCAACAGGTTTTGTCTCGAGCCACCATTTGGTCGTGCTGCCAATGAAATTATCAGAATGCAACTCGGGCTTCAAATCCCATGTAAAGGCCCCCAACCGGTCTTTGTAATCGGACCGCTTGCGATACTCTTCACGCTGCTGCTTCTTGAGGCCATGCGATGCAAGCGCCTTGTCCCACTCATCGAAGAAGTAGCGCCCCTCCATGAACCGATCCTTGTTTTCCACCACGTAGCGTTCATCAAATCCCGCAGGTGCGTCATAAGGAATCGTATGCATTTTACCCACATTGACGGTCTGATACCCGGCACGCGCCAAATCCGAAACCCAGGTCCGCGACCAGGGCTGGCCATTGGCAATCACACCGTTCGTATGAGGGTAGTAGCCTGTAAAAAGGCTTGCCCGACATGGCACGCAGCTTGGTGCTGTCACATGGCAATTTGTGAAAGACACCCCCCGCTCGGCCAGACGATCAATATTCGGCGTGTCCATGTGGTCATAGCCCAACGCGCGGATGGTATCATATCGCTGCTGATCGGTAATTATCATGATGATGTCAGGTTTGTCGGACACAAAAGGCTCCTTCACGTTATAAATTCAAATCGAAAAACCGCTTGGCCAAAACGTCCAGATGCGCTTCCATGGCCGTCTTCGCCACATCAGGTTGCCCTCGTTTGATCGCTTGGTAG
>CAZOCA010000138.1:0-7463 GCA_964578105.1 uncultured Pararhizobium sp. | reverse complement strand
GTTCAGAACAAGGCCTGGAGGTGATCCGCACAGCACTGGCTGAGCATCGACCATCCATTCGCGTCATGAGCGCGGGCAACAGCATTGAAATCTACAAGGAAGTCGGCTTGCCAAAAGATGTGGCAGAGCGTTTCGATGTGGCCTCCATGAGCGGGTCCCATGGGATTGGCCACACGCGCATGGCTACTGAATCTGCCATTACCACCATGGGCGCTCACCCGTTTTCCACCGGTGCTGACCAGTGTCTGGTGCATAATGGCTCTTTGTCGAACCACAACAGTTTGCGCCGCAGCTTGAAGCGCGAAGGCATGAGCTTTGAAACCGAGAATGATTCAGAAGTCGCCGCCGCCTATCTGACCGACAGAATGAACAAGGGCAGCAATCTGGGTGAGGCTCTGGAGTCGAGTCTTGATGATCTGGATGGCTTTTTCACCTTTGTCGTCGGCACCAAGGACGGGTTTGGCGTTGTGCGCGATCCGATCGCCTGCAAACCGGCTGTTATGGCTGAAACCGATCAATATGTGGCCTTTGGGTCTGAATATCGCGCCTTGGTGAATCTGCCCGGCATTGAAGATGCCCGGGTCTGGGAACCAGAGCCCGCGACCGTGTATTTCTGGGAGCATTAGGCCATGCAGACACTTGATATGAGCGAGCTTGATCTGCGCACGGTCAACGCTACTTTGCAGCAGCAAAAGGCTGATACAAATCAAACCGCCTGGGAGATCGTAAACCCCAAGGGCAGCCATGCAATTGCCGTTGGTCTGGACGGTCCCATTGAAGTCGCGGTGCGTGGCTCAACGGGCTATTACTGCGCCGGGATGAACAAGGAAGCCACGGTCCACATCACCGGATCTGCGGGCCCTGGCGTGGCGGAAAACATGATGTCCGGCACGGTCATCGTGGAGGGTGATGCCAGCCAATATGCGGGCGCTACCGGTCATGGCGGTCTGCTGGTCATCAAGGGCAATGCCTCGTCACGCTGCGGAATTTCCATGAAGGGCATTGATATTGTTGTGCATGGCAATATCGGACACATGTCCGCTTTCATGGCGCAATCCGGTAATCTGGTCGTGTTGGGCGATGCTGGTGATGCGTTGGGCGACTCGCTCTATGAAGCGCGTCTGTTCATACGTGGAACTGTCAAAAGTCTGGGTGCCGACTGCATTGAAAAAGAAATGCGCGCCGAGCATCTGGAAATTCTTGGCGACCTGCTTGAGCGCTCTGGCACAGACGCCAAGCCCGAAGATTTCAAACGCTATGGCTCAGCCCGTCAGCTTTACAATTTCAATGTCGACAATGCGTCGGCCTATTAAGGAAGTCCGATCATGGACAAGTTAACCGATGTTCGGAACGGGATTCCGCAGACTGCCCCCCGAAAATCCGAAACATTTACAGATTCGATCAATTCGGAAATCCGGCGCGCAGCCGCCACCGGCATTTACGACATTCGCGGCGGTGGCGCCAAACGCAAGCTGCCGCATTTTGATGATTTGCTGTTTTTGGGCGCCTCCATTTCGCGCTATCCATTGGAAGGTTACCGCGAGAAATGCGAAACCAAGGTCACGCTTGGAACACGCTTTGCCAAAAAGCCAATTGAGCTGGATATCCCCATTACCATTGCCGGCATGAGTTTCGGCGCGCTGTCAGGCCAGGCCAAGGAAGCGCTTGGGCGCGGGGCCACAATGGCAGGCACGTCCACCACAACAGGTGATGGCGGCATGACCGAAGAGGAGCGCGGACATTCCAAGACACTTGTCTACCAGTATCTGCCCTCACGCTACGGCATGAACCCGGATGACCTGCGCCGGGCTGATGCGATTGAAGTGGTTGTCGGACAGGGTGCAAAACCCGGTGGTGGCGGCATGCTCTTGGGCCAGAAGATTTCTGATCGGGTTGCCGAAATGCGCAATCTGCCCAAAGGCATCGATCAACGCTCAGCCTGCCGACATCCCGATTGGACCGGTCCCGATGATCTTGAAATCAAGATCATGGAATTGCGCGAAATCACCGGCTGGGAAAAGCCCATCTATGTAAAGATTGGTGGCGCAAGACCCTATTTCGACACCACGCTGGCCATCAAGGCGGGCGCTGATGTTGTCGTGCTGGACGGCATGCAGGGTGGTACGGCGGCAACGCAGGACGTCTTTATTGAACATGTCGGGCAACCCACACTTGCCTGTATCAGACCGGCCGTGAAGGCGCTGCAGGACATGGGCATGCACCGCGAAGTGCAACTCGTTGTTTCAGGCGGAATTCGCACCGGTGCGGATGTTGCCAAAGCCTTGGCTCTGGGCGCAGACGCTGTCTCCATCGGAACCGCAGCCATGGTCGCCATTGGCGACAATGACCCGAAATGGGAAAGTGAATATAACGCCCTTGGTACAACGGCAGGTGCCTATGATGACTGGCATGAGGGCCGAGACCCCGCTGGCATCACAACACAGGACCCGCATTTGGCCTCAAGGCTTGATCCCATTGCCGCCGGTCGTCGACTGTCCAACTATCTGAAGGTCATGACGCTGGAAGCGCAGACCATCGCGCGCGCCTGCGGCAAGAGCCACGTTCACAATCTGGAACCTGAAGATTTATGCGCCCTGACTGTCGAGGCGTCGGCCATGTCCGGCGTTCCTTTGGCGGGCACCAATTGGGTGCCGGGCGGCGACGGAAACTACTGATATTTCGTAAAAACATGATCCACTACCACGACATTGTTGAGGACTGAAAATGGCAATCGATCTGGCCAAATACGCCAAAGAAAATGGCATCAAATACTTCATGATTTCCTTCACCGATCTGTTCGGCGGGCAGCGCGCAAAGCTGGTCCCGGCGCAAGCCATCGCAGATATGCAGGAAGACGGTGCAGGCTTCGCTGGCTTTGCAACGTGGCTGGATATGACCCCGGCACATCCGGACATGCTGGCAGTGCCGGACCCTGTTTCCGTTATCCAGCTCCCTTGGAAAAAGGAAGTTGCCTGGGTTGCTGGCAATTGTGTGATGGAAGATGAAGATGTCGCCCAGGCCCCGCGCAATGTGTTGCGCAAGCTGGTGGCTGAAGCGGCTTCTGAAGGCATGCATGTCAAAACCGGTATTGAAGCGGAGTATTTTCTGCTGACGCCTGATGGCAATCAGATTTCAGATCCTTTCGATACGGCAGAAAAGCCTTGCTATGATCAGCAGGCCGTGATGCGTCGCTATGATGTGGTGCGCGAGATTTGCGATTACATGCTGGAGTTGGGCTGGGGCCCCTATCAGAACGATCATGAAGACGCCAATGGCCAGTTCGAAATGAATTGGGACTTTGATGATGCGTTGATCACGGCAGACAAGCACTCCTTTTTTAAATTCATGACCAAATCAGTTGCCGAAAAGCATGGCTTCCGCGCAACCTTTATGCCGAAGCCCATTGAGGGCCTGACCGGCAATGGCTGTCATGCGCATATCTCGGTTTGGGATGCGCCCGGTGACAAGGCCAAAATCAACGTCTTTGCCACAGAGAAAGGCGAGGGTCCGACGGCCGAGCTTGGGCTTTCTGAAAAGGGCAAGCATTTCCTGGGCGGTATCATGAAGCATGCGTCTGCTCTGGCCGCCATTACAAACCCGACGGTGAACAGCTACAAACGCATCAATGCGCCGCGCACCATGTCAGGCGCGACCTGGGCTCCCAATACGGTCACCTGGACGGGCAATAACCGCACCCATATGGTACGCGTTCCTGGCCCCGGCCGCTTTGAACTGCGCCTGCCCGATGGCGCGGCCAATCCTTATCTGCTGCAGGCTGTGATTATTGCTGCCGGTCTTGATGGTGTGCGCACGAAAGCAGACCCCGGCAAGCGTCATGACATCGATATGTACGCTGAAGGCCACACAATCACCGACGCCCCGCGCTTGCCGCTGAATCTACTGGATGCGTTGCGGGACTATGACAAGGACGAAAGCCTCAAATCAGCCATGGGCCAAGAATTCTCAGCGGCCTATCTGAAAATGAAGCTCCAGGAGTGGAACTCCTATGCGTCCCATTTTTCCCAATGGGAAAAAGACAATACGCTGGATATCTAGAACACGCTTCGCCTCTTGGTTCTCGGAGTAAATCCGAGAACCAAGGCGTGATTGATATCAGACTTGGACGTATAAACAGCCATGTCGCAACTCGCTTGTCGTCGTCCTCGGATTTATTCCGTGGACCCAGGCAACGGCCCAGAACCTGATGCGGTTGGATGAGCGCGCTCTATCTCAAACTACGCGATACACACGGGTAGCTGGCAATCGACTCACTGTGTTTGGATGACAGCGGTCTCCATTGCGTGGCAAAGGCTGCCCGCATAGGACGTGGCTGCCAGCAGCCAGAAACAATCCTCGGACTGTTTCGAGATTGTGACGCCAATATGCTCCATGGAGGTCTGCAATGTGCAGCCGACAGGAAAGGCTTTGGACGATAAATCCAGTGGGCAAATGCGTTCCAGCGCATCTGTCACACCTGAACCGGCCACTGCCAGAACGACGAAGGCATCTGACTGATCGGTGACGTAGCAATCGGCGTTCAACTGATCCTGAATGGATTTTTCTGCCCTTTCGCCAGGATGGGCAAACACCGCAAAGATCATATCCGCTTGCAAGCCGAGCAAGCGATGGCCTTGGGGCGTCAGCGTCGAGGTGCCTATGCTGGGCCATTGCGCACCCAGTTTTTTGTCAACAACCTTGTGCAAGGCCGCTTCACCATCAAGGGGCGCTGCGATGGACACAATTGCCAGATCGGACACTTCCTCCAGCGTAACGGACCCAATGGTTCGTTGATACAAGTCGAGCGGGGAGCGGGCCTCAAGAGAGAATTTGAAACTAGACACGAAGGCGTTCCCCTTCCGGATCGATAAAGTGGGGAGACACGATCTCTACATCCAGTGTGCGCCCCTGCAATGGATTGGCAGCGCAGACTGTTTCGCCAATGCGCGTGTCGCCGTTTTTGATAAAGCCGAGACCAATGGAATATCCCAGATTGGGCGAGTAGCAGACCGACGTCATCCAGCCTTCGTCATTCGCCATAACCGCATCATTCTCTTTGCTCACGAAATGCGCGCCGGCGCTTAAAGCCTGTTCTTCATCAACCGGTTTGAAGCCAACCAGTGCAAAGCCATCTTCGCGGTTCATATCGGTGCGCTCCGACATTGTATTGCCGATGCAGTCCTTCTTTTTGGAAACCATACGACCAAGACCAAGGTCACGCGCCGTTGTTGTGCCGCACAGTTCATTACCCGCAGCATGGCCTTTTTCAATGCGCATAACGCTCAAGGCTTCCGTGCCATAAGCCACCGCGCCAAATTCCTCGCCCGCTGCCATAAGTGCTTCCATCAAGGAGTTACCGAACCTTGTGGGCACGGCAATTTCATAGGCCAGTTCACCAGAGAACGAGATGCGGAAAAGCCGCGCCGGTGTGCCGTCACAAACACTGATTTCACCACAAGCCATAAACGGAAATGCCTCATTGGAAATATCGGTATCTTCATCGACCAGCTTCTGCAGCAATTTGCGTGCATTGGGACCGGCAACAGCAAATTGGGCCCATTGCTCGGTGGTCGATATCAGATGGACGTCCATGTCTGGCCAAAGACATTGACGACAAAACTCCATATGGCGAAAGACAGTAACGGCATTGGCGGTGGTCGTGGTCACAACAAAATGCGTATCAGAGAACCGGGCCGCTGTGCCGTCATCCATGGCCACGCCATCTTCGCGCAGCATCAACCCGTAGCGCACTTTACCGACGGCAAGTTTGCCGAATGCATTGGCGTATATTTTATTCAAAAATGCAGCTGCATCACGCCCTTGCACATCGATCTTGCCCAATGTGGTCACATCGCACACGCCGACAGATGCACGCGTTTGAAGGACTTCGCGATCAACGCTTTCCCGCCAATGCGTTTCACCCGGTTTCGGGTACCATTGGGCGCGGAGCCAATTGCCGACTTCGGTAAAAACAGCACCTTGTTCCTGTGCCCATCTATGGCTGGGCGTGTTGCGGGTCGGACGGAATTCCTTGCCACGTGAGCTGCCCGCAAAAGCGCCAATCGGCACAGGCGTATAGGGCGGGCGAAAGATGGTCGTACCTGTTTCGGGTATCGTCTTGCCGGACGCCTCGGCCATTACAGCCAGACCCAGAATATTCGCCGTCTTGCCCTGGTCCGTTGCCATTCCCAGCGTCGTGTAGCGTTTCAAATGCTCAACCGAGCGGAAGCCTTCCCGGTGCGATTGGAAAATATCCTTTACCGTCACATCATTCTGCAAATCGACCCAGGCCCGTTTATAGGCGCTTGTTGTTTCGCCAGTATGCCAGAATGGGGAGATTTCGCAGGCTTCATCTTCAGCGCGTGGTGCTGGTCCGCTTTTTGCCTGAATGCCAAGATCAGCAAGCGCTGTTGTCGCGTGATCCTGCCCCTCCTGCAGGGCCTTGGCCAATGTTAATGTGCCATTGGCAGCACCGGCGACACGCATGCCAACGGGCAGACCCGCGCCTGGTGCAAAACTGGCAATGTCTTCGCGCCATTCCGGCCGGGACCGTTGATGGCAGGTCAAATGCACATTCGGGTTCCAGCCACCTGTGACAGCCAGACAATCAGCGTTCAAAACCTGTTGGTTGGAAAGCGTGATAGATGTCAGGCCGTGACGGCCCCGCGTATTCACCACATGCTTGCCATGAAAGACGTCAACACCTGCAGGCGCAACATTGTCTGTGCTGGGCCGCGTATCAATGATGCTGACATTCTGGGCACCAGCCTCAGTGAGATCATGCGCTGTGCGCCAGCCATCATCATTGTTGGTCAGCACAGCCACTTGCTTTCCAGCAAGCGCATCAAAGCGGTTGGCATAGGCACGCACAGCACCTGCCATCATGATGCCGGGCCGGTCATTATTGGCAAAAGCCATTGAGCGTTCGGTGGCGCCTGCGCAGAGGATTGACTGTTTTGAATAGACCCGCCAAAGCACTTGCCGTGGTTTGCCCTCGCTTGAGGCCAGATGGTCTGTCTTTCGTTCCAGCGCGCCGAAAATACCGCTGTCGAACACACCATAAATCGTTGTGCGCGGCATCAGCCGCACATTTGGCATTGAACCCAACTCGTCGATGGCCTTCGCAACCCAATCGGTTCCGGACATGTCATCGACGCCCAACGTTTCCATTGTCAGCCGACCGCCAAAGCGGAAATCTTCATCGGCCAATATGACCTCAGCACCAACGCGGCCTGCCGTCAGTGCCGCCGCCAGACCGGAGGGACCAGCACCGATGATCAGCACGTCACAATGCAGAAAGCCCTTTGCATAACAATCTGGATCTTCCTGCAGCGACAATTTGCCAAGGCCTGCAGCCCGCCTGATCATCGGCTCGTAGAGTTTTTCCCAAAAGGCCGCCGGCCACATGAAGGTCTTGTAGTAAAACCCGGCTGAAAAGAACGGTGCCATGAGATCATTGGCAGCAA
>CAZOCA010000137.1:0-7473 GCA_964578105.1 uncultured Pararhizobium sp. | reverse complement strand
TAAAAATGCTATGTCGAATGAAAGCCCTCTTAGTGCAGAAATCGCGAGCGTGCCGGTAAAGGAGTCGTTCACCGGCTGGTACGCCCCTCCGATCATGTAAAAATTAGAAATCCCTTGGGCTTGCAACTGATTGGCAACACCGAGGGACGTGGTGACATAATTGCACCCAGGCTTCTTGTGGGCATAGGCTGCAATCGCATGGGCCGTCGTTCCGGCATCCAGAAAAACCACCTCGTCGCCAGAAAGCATGTCTATGGCGGCTTCGCCGATACGACGCTTTTCCTCAGCGCCAACCGACTTTCGCTCTTCGTTCGGCAGATCGACCATGACGTTTGAGTTTACCAAAACGCCGCCATGAGTTCGGACAACGACACCTCCGTCGTCGAGCGCCTTCAGATCGCGACGGATCGTGGCCTCAGAGACACCAAACTGATCGCTGAGATCCCGAATGCCCATCGATCCACGAGCGCGGACAACCAAGGCAATTTTCTGCCGCCGGACCGCTGCCAAATCTAAGTGTTCTGACATTTTCACCTCATCGCATGCTCCTCTGAAACAAGGAGAATTCCGTCACTGTTTTGCATGTTTAAGCAGATATGAACATAAGTGAGCATAAGAGTGCAACTTCAATCACGCAAGGCAAATCTCGCTGACATGTTTCTGTCACGTGGGCGCGCAGCAATTGGAAGGGGATATCGTTGGCCGCACTCTCTGCACTCGAGACTGCGCGTGTCAGAACTTAGAAACAATCATAAGGTGTGATAAAAAAGGACCTTGGACAGGTTGAATTCCAGGCGTTGTGGGACGCCAATGGCGACGCTTTGGCTACCAATTGCTGGCCTTTGTCGGGCAAATTGGCGCTGATACACAACCGACATTTCCAGATTAATCAGCTAAAGCTGTCTCGTTGGGATTTACCCGCATGAGTTGACCGCAGATGCTGAGGGTGATGAATGGTTAGTAATTTCCAAGATTGCATTTTTGATTTTTCTTTTCCATAGTCGATGGGGCGGTGAGTGTGTTCGCAATTTGAAAGACGTACATTTAGAGAAACAAACACTTTTCCATTGCCGCTTTCACATGGGAGAAATTATGATGCTAAATAAATTGAAGGTTCTGGCCGCAACGGCTTTGTTGGCTGTAGCCATGCCCGTTGGTGCAGCCCAGGCCGAGAAAACCTTTTTCTGGGTTTCGCATGGCTCACCGGCTGATCCGGTATGGACTTATTTTCTGGATGGCGCCAAGCAATGGGGTGAGGACACTGGCAACAATGTTAATACCTCTTTCCACAGCGGCGATGTGCCATCTCACCAAGAAGCAATCCGTGCTGCAATCGCAAGTGGCGCAGACGGCATTGTGACCTCAAGTCCTGATCCAGGCAGTCTGGTAGAAGTGGCAAAAGAAGCTAACGCTGCCGGTATCCCCATCATCAATATGAATACACCTGACCCATCTGCCAGCTTTGACGCTTATGTTGGCGGCGATCTGGTGGTTTACGGACGCAGCTGGGCTCAATACCTCGTTGACAATGATTTGGTCAAAGAAGGCGATTTTGTCTGGATGCCTGTTGAAGTGCCTGGTGCCACCTATGGTGTTCAGGAAGAAGAGGGCATTGCCAGCGTCTTTGAGCCTATGAACATCACATGGGAAGTCACCGACGCGACGCTTGACCAAGGCGAAATCATCACACGCATGACTGACTACATGACAGCCAATGGCGACAAAATCGATGCGATCATCGGTCTTGGCGACTTGGTGACAGGATCAGTGCGCCGCGTCTTTGACCAGGTTGGTGTCAAGGCTGGCGACATTCCAGTTGTAGGCTGGGGCAATTCGCTTGATACCACGCAGTCTGTGCTTGCTGGATATGTGAATGCCGCACAATGGCAGGATCCACAGGCGACGAGCTATGTTGCACTTTCATTGGCAGCGATGGCCGCCAGTGGCATTCCTCCCGGCTTCGATATCATCACAGGTGCGCTGTACGAGAAAGACACAGCACAGGTCTATGATGACGTCCTGAGCGGGAACTAAAACAGAACGCCAGCGCCCATGAAATTGGGCGCTGGCATTTGCATTTTTGGCGAAGTACCGAGCGCCACCTATCCTGAATCCCTTAATGTCTCTTTTTGAAAGTAGTCATGAGCTCATGGGAAAGTTGTCTAAGCTTTTGAGTGTCAGACCAGAGGTGGGACCAGCCGTATTGCTGGTTTTGCTGATCGTTATATTCACCTCTATAAATCCAAAATTCCTATCCATCTTGAATATCAGCAATACACTCGCATTCACGGTTGAGCTTGGTTTGATCGCGTTGGCGATGACCCTCCTGATGACATCGGGTGAGTTTGATTTGTCCGTGGGGTCTGTGTTCGGTCTGACGCCGGTTATCATGTGGGCGCTTTTCAACGGGACAGATATTCCTCTGGAGTTCGCCTTTCTGTTCGCGATGGCAATTGCGATCTGCATTGGGCTGATCAATGGATGGTTTGTCACATATCTTAAAATCCCGTCCTTTTTGGTTACGCTCGGTATGTTGCTGGTGGCGCGCGGCACCGCGCTTTACATCACGGATGGTTTTCCTCAGCGGACCTGGAACGCAAGCGACGAATGGTTGTCTGCAGTGTTGGTCGGCGATATCCAGATCGGCGCTCTACGGCTTTATATGTCGCTTTTCTGGTTCGTTTTGGCGGCTGTCTTGCTGCATTACACGCTGCAAAAGACAAAATTTGGCAATTGGATTCAAGCGTCCGGCGGCAACGCCCATGCGGCCCGCGCACGCGGCGTGAGGGTAGATGCGACAAAGATCAAACTTTTCGTCCTAAGTTCTGCTTTGGCCGGTTTTGCTGGCGTCATCAGCTCAATACGTACGTCGGCCGCTAACCCGAACAGCGGTACAGGCTATGAATTGGAAGTGATCGCCATGGTCGTCATCGGCGGCACAGCTCTTATGGGCGGTCGCGGCACGATTGTCGGCACGGTAATAGGTATCTTTATCCTGCGCTTGATGCGCAATGGCATTGTGATGATTGGGGTGCCGGGCCTAGCCTACAACATTTTTATCGGTGCAATTATTCTAGCAATGATGGCTCTTCATTCATGGCTTGATCGCCGCAATCATTCGGGAGGCTAAGTCTGATGTCGGAATTACTCGTGCAGATGGACAATGTGTCCAAAAGCTATGGACCGATAAATGCGCTCGGCGGCGTTAATCTGTCGGTCTATCGCGGCGAAGTGGTTGGCTTGTTGGGTGACAATGGTGCAGGAAAGTCCACTTTGATCAAGGTGCTTTCCGGCGCTGTCAGGGCAACAGGTGGAACGATTTCGATCAAAGGCAAACAGGTGGAAATGAACAGCACCACCGATGCGATCGACAATGGCATTGAGACCATTTATCAGGACTCTGCCCTGGTAACCCAGCTTTCGATCGCACGAAATCTTTTTCTCGGTCGCGAGCCGATCAAAGGCTCGAAATTTTTTGGCCGGATGGATGAGGCGAAGATGGAGGCAGTCGCCTCTGAACTTTTAAAAGAAGTTGGCATTTCGAAAGACATTCCGCCAACAACCCCAATCAGTGCGTTGTCCGGTGGTGAGCGACAGGCAGTGGCAATTGCCCGCGCCATGCATTTCGAAAGTGATCTGATTATCCTGGATGAGCCGACAAATAATCTTGGCGTTGCTGAAACGCAGGGTGTTTTGCAATTTGTTCGCAATGCCAAAGCGTCTGGCCATTCTTGCATCTTCATCGCTCACAACATCCATCATGTGTTCCAGGTGGTCGACCGCATTGTTGTCATGCGGCGCGGCGCGATTGTAGCCGATGACATTGATCCCAAAACGACAACGGTTGATGCGGTTGAGCGCATCATCACCGGAATGGACAGTTAAGAGGCCTGAATGAGCGACTTACGCCCCCTTGTCATCAGTGCGCCGGACCCGCGCGACCTTGATTTGATCTTCACAAAAGACGCACGCCAAGCCTTGTTCGACAACTACCGCATTGTGGAATGCGAAGCGGATGAACTGGACCAGCTTGACCCAACCATTTTGAGCGAAGCAAGCTACGTGTTGGGTCAGCCTCCAATTTCGGACGAATTGCTTGGCAAACTCACATCCTTGCGGGCTGTGCTCAATGTCGAGGGCAATCTGTTTGACAACATGCCCTATGACACTTTGTTTGCGCGCGGCATTCATGTGCTGACCACCATGTCGGTGTTTGCAGAGCCCGTCGCGGAACTTGGTCTTGCCATGGCTTTAAATTTGGCGCGCGGCATAATTGATGCCGATCAGGCGTTTAATACTGGGGATGAAAAATGGGGGCTGGAAGGCAACCACAATACAAAACTGTTGTCGGGCGCGGATGTGGGCTTTGTCGGTTTCGGCGAGTTGGGCAAGGCCATCAATAAGCTGCTGGCCGGTTTTCAACCCAATGTCATTGCTTACGATCCGTGGCTCCCCGCGTCTGTGTTAAAGCAGCAGGGCGTGAGCCCCGCCAGCTTGGACACTGTGCTGAAAAACAGTGACTTTGTGTTTGTGGTGGCGTCCGTCACAAGCGAGAATGAAGGTTTTCTGAGCGCAAAAGAGTTTTCATCAATGCGCGCCGGCGCGGCGCTTATCTTGGTCAGCCGAGCGGCGGTGGTCAATTTTGATGATTTAATTGATGCTGTGGAATCTGGCCATATCGTTGCGGCCAGCGATGTGTTTCCCGAAGAGCCATTGTCGCAAAACCATAGAGTGCGCAAGACCAAGAACTTCATTCGCTCGGCGCACCGGGCGGGCGCTATGGACGTCGCGTTCAAGCGCATGGGTGATATGGTTCTTGAGGATATGGCATTGATGGATCGCGGCTTACCGCCAATGCGGTGCAAGCGCGCTGAACGTGAGACAGTTGGCATGATGCGTTCAAAGCCGGTGGAGAAAAGCTGACGGGCTTCCGTAGCAGATGTTTCCCTGTGAAATTTGGCATAATCGGGTGGCACTGCGTACCAAGTGATAGCAAGCGAAGGAGGGCGCCTTGTGACTGATCGGGCGAGAACAGTGCGGGTATTGGTGGTGGGGCTTGGCACCATGGGGGAAAGCCATGCGCTCGCCTATCATGCAAATCCAGGCTTTGAGGTTGTCGGCTTGGTCAATCGTAGTGGTCGAGCACCGTCGGCAGTGTTATCAAATTATCCGCTTTTCACTAATTTCGAAAAGGCATTGTCTGCCGTAGAGCCTGACCTTGTGGCTATCGCGACCTATCCAGATACCCATGCGTCCTATACAATATCTGCCATGGAAGCAGGCGCTCACGTCTTCCTGGAAAAACCCATAGCGACCACTGCGCTAGACGCAAACCGTGTTGTCGAGGCGGCAGAGCGACATAGTCGGAAATTGGTCGTGGGATATATCCTGCGGCATCATCCGTCATGGGTGCGGTTGATTGATGAGGCGAGGGCACTTGGCGGCCCATATGTGTTTCGTCTGAATCTCAATCAGCAGTCTTTTGCGGAGACATGGGAGGCGCACAAGAACCTCATGCGCTCTTTGTCACCCATCGTGGATTGCGGTGTGCATTATGTGGATGTGATGTGCCAGATTACGGACGCGAACCCCGTTAGCGTGCGCGGTATGGGCGTGCGTCTGTCCCAGGAAATCGCCGCAGACATGTATAATTACGGTCATTTTCAGGTGATCTTCGACGATGGGTCCGTGGGTTGGTACGAGGCAGGTTGGGGCCCGATGATGTCTGAAACCGCACACTTCGTGAAAGACATTGTGTCGCCGAATGGTGCTGTTTCCATTGTTCCTGATCCCGCTGCCGACACTCAATCCATCGATAATCATACCAAGGCAAGCCACATCCAGCTCCACCGAGCTGCTTTGGATAAGGACGGGAACTTCGCTAAAGCTGATCATGTGATCGCTATGGAAAGCGAACCAGGCCACCAGGGTTTGTGTGACCGGCAGCAGGCATTCATGCTCAAGGCAATTAAAGATGATTTGGATTTATCCCGCCATATGCGAGATGCGGTACAGTCGCTTGAAATATGCCTTGCAGCTGACGAAAGCATCCGCATGGGGCACGAGGTGATTTTAGGTAAGGGCGCTGTAAGGCCCAGAAGTCCGGTATAATGCCGATATGAACCGCACGAATGTAAAGGGACGATAGTGGACATAAATGTGAATGGCAAAGTGGTCCTGATAACAGGGTCGACGCAAGGTATTGGCCACGCGGTTGCAATGGAATGCGCGCGGAGCGGGGCTGCAGGCATTGTCATCACCGGGCGTAGAGCCGATGCCGGTAAAGCGGTTGTTGAAGAGATCGAGAAGCTTGGCGTGAAGGCAACCATGGTGGCAGCAGACCTCCTGGCTGAGCAGGCAGGCGAACGCATTTTTGATCATGCTCTATCCACATTCGGCCGGGTGGATGCGTTGGTTAACTCTGCAGGGCTGACGACCCGAGCAGGGGCAGAAGATGCGGATCGTGGCACATGGCAGGCCTTGTTCAAAGTAAACACCGAAGAACCATTTTTTCTGATGCAACGGATGATACAGCACTTGAAAGCTGAAAAGCGAGGCGGATCCATCGTCAATATATTATCCATAAACGTGCATGGAGGACGAAAGGATTTGACCGTCTATTCAGCCACCAAAGCGGCGCTGGCCTTGATCACCAAGAACGTCGCACAGCATCACAGATGGGATCGCATTCGTGCAAATGGGATAAATGTGGGCTGGGCAGATACGCCGGGGGAACGGATCATGCAGTCGCAAACCCTTGGTAATGGCGATGGATGGTTAGAGGAGGCGGAGGCAAAGCAGCCCTTCGGCAGATTGCTTCATGCGGACGATATCGCCCGATTGGCCGTCTATCTTATCAGCGAAAGCTCATCGCCCATGACCGGTACAATTATCGATCAGGAACAATCGGTCGCAGGGGGGCTTGATGCATAAATTGGAACATGTTCTGCAATCAGCTCAATGTCGTGCTAAAAACGTGTCGCTGAACGGCGAAACACGTTCCGCATCAAATCACAATAAGGTGCTCAACTGACATGTCTTCCAAAAAGGTCGAGGCTCAGGCTACAGAACTTGCGATAGATTTTGCCAAGCTGGTGGATATCCTGGTTGAGCGTCAATCAAGCCTGCCCAAACGACTCCGTGAGTTTGCTCAGTTTTGTCTGAACAATCCTGAAGATATCGCGATGTATAACATTGTGAGCCTGTCACAATTGGCAGGTGTGCCCGCCGCGACCATAACCCGCTTTGCCAAGGAAATGGGGTTTGCCGGCTTTACAGAGTTGCAGGCAGTGTTTCGCCAGCGCCTGATTGGTCCGCGCATGACCTATGCTGACCGCATCAAAGCCCTGGGCGATGCGAGCGCGCAGCGGGACGGGGTTAATGTTGATCTTGAGCATCCACGAGCAATTTTAGATACGTTTTTTCAAACCGGAGTGGACTCGCTTTTACGGCTGCGTGACGATGTTCAAGAAC
>CAZOCA010000136.1:0-7481 GCA_964578105.1 uncultured Pararhizobium sp. | reverse complement strand
TGCTGATTTCGAGTCCGAGCCGTTCAATCGCTGGCAGGCCGTTCAAAACCTTGCAATGAATTCTTTGAAGTCAGCGAATGCCGCTTTCCTTTCCCGTGAGAAGCCCGAACCGCCCTTGCCACTGGTGACAGCATTGCGGTCTGTCCTGGCGAATGATGCGCTGGATAGCAGCTTTAAGGCACAGTGTTTTCAGCTGCCATCGCTTCAGGCTGTCGCCGAAGCTGTCGGCACCGGCTTCGATCCAGATGCCATTGCCAACGCGAAAGCTTACATCAATGCCTATGTGGCCCTTGGCCTGGAACAGGAAATGGCCACGTTTTATCAAAAGGCTTTAACGCCGAATGATACGACCACAGACTCAGAAAACGCTGCTCGCAGAGCCTTGATGAATGCCGTTTTGAAGTTGCTGGTTGCCTCAGATAAGGCAGAGCACGCCGCCCTTGCGGCCACACAGGCCATGACCGCCAAAAATATGACGGACCGAATGGGTGCCCTGACAGCGCTTTGCCTGCAAGGGCGCGCAGAGCGGGCGGAGCCACTGGTTGCTATGTATGAGCAGTTCGACAGCAATGGTCTTGTCATGGACAAATGGCTGGGCCTGCAGGCGGTAACCGACAGTGATGAAACGCTCAGCACAGTGCGCGCGCTTTTGCATGATCCTGTGTTCAGTATGGAAAACCCCAACAGGGTTCGAGCTTTGATCGGCGGCTTTGCTTCCAACTTCCAGCAGTTCAATCGCATGGATGGCAGCGGCTATCAATTTCTGGCCCGACAGGTTGGTGCGCTTGACGAACAAAACCCTCAGATTGCAGCCCGCTTGCTTGAAGGGCTGAGATCATGGCGCAATTTGGAACCCTTGCGTCGAAACTTTGCCCGACTGGCACTGGAAAAACTGCGGGGCCAATCTGGCCTGTCATCAAACGTATCCGATATTACCAATCGGCTTCTGGGCGATAGCTAATTCCTGACTTCAAGGTCACGGCGAATCGGAAAATCGATCTGATTCGCCGTTAACCATTTTTTTCATTTTGACTCTAGACATGCTGATTCGCATGGATTCAAATGAAACTGATTCGGCAGGGTTGAGTGGCCGATTTCAACATCAAAATCGAGGTTTTTCATGGCGCGTGCGGCTGCCGCCAAAGCGTCCGACGAAGGTCGCACTTTTGCGGCCAGCGGAGGACCAACACATCTCTTTAACAGTTTGAAGAGCCTGGCAAGACCGTCAGACCGCAAGCTGCTAGGGCTTGATCCTGCCCTCAAAATTCTCATCCCCGTTATGGTCATTCTGTCGCTGGGTATTGTGGCGACCATTCGTATCGGCAGCCTGTCTCAAGACTATGATGCATCCATGCAAGAAGCCGAGCTAACGCTTGTCTCATTGGCCATGTCGACGGCATCCAGAGTGGACGCACTGGCAACCCGCCCGAACACAAACAACTTCGACAAACTGCTGGAAAATGTTCTACCGGAAGGCGCCAAGCGTAATGGCCGCCGGTTCTACATTCTTGGGGAAACCGGAGACATTCTGGGCCGCACCGGAAACAAAGTGTCAGCAGATCAGCCTGACAATATTGCAGCGCGCCTTGGCGATGTGCAGCCCCTTGTGGTTCTGGGAAGCGAAGCGGGCGTGCTAAGTGTCAGCACGCCGGATGGTGAAGATGTGCTGGTAACAGTTCACCGCCTCCAGGCGCCTTTTGCGTCACTGGCGATCATCCAACCGCACCAAACAGCGCTGAGTAGCTGGTATGCGAAACGCACACAGGATCTGTTGATTTTTGTCGCCATGCTACTGTTGTCGCTGGTGCTGGTTTACAGCTTCTTTGCGCAATCCGCTCGTGCTCATGAGGCGGATGCAATCTATGCAAACGCCTATAGACGCCAGGAAACGGCGCTCATCCATGGCCGATCCGGGCTCTGGGACTGGGACCTCAATCAGGGCACCATGATCTGGTCCAATTCCATGAGTGTCCTTTTGGGCTACCCTGCCCGCGACAAATCAAAAGACTTCGTGTTTTCACTGGATGATCTGACAGGATTGGTGCATCCGGACGACACCGACCTGCACCAACTTCAGAACAGTCTCCTGGTCACAGAGCAAGCCCGGTTTGATAAGCAATTACGGGTCAAACATGCCAATGGCAATTGGATCTGGTTGCGGTTGCGCGGGGAAGTTCTCAATACGCAGACAGGTGGGCGTCAGCTTGTCGGCATTGCAACAGATGTGACAGAGCAACATCTTCTGGCCGAGCAGACACGACTTGCCGATATCAGGCTGCGGGATGCCATTGAAACCACTTCTGAAGCCTTTGTTCTTTGGGACAATCAAAACCGGTTGGTGATGTGCAACACCAAATATCAACAATTACACAAATTGCTGCCGCAGGATGTGCTTGCAGGCACGCCCTACGAAGATATCGCAGCCAAGAGCCACCCTGAAATAATTTCAACCATCACCTTGCCAAGCGAGATCAATCAGGCAGAAGCCAGAACATATGAAGCGGCTTTGGCTTCGAAACGCTGGCTTCAAATCAGCGAACGGCGCACCAAGGATGGCGGTTTTGTCTCGGTCGGCACAGACGTGACCGAGTTGAAGCTGAATGAGCAGAAGCTGATTGAAAACGAGAAACGTCAAACAGCCCTGATCCGCGATCTCAACAAATCACGGCAGAAACTGGAAGTGCAGGCTCAGCAGCTTGTCGAATTGGCCGAAAACTATGCCTATGCAAAAGAAAAGGCAGAAGCCGCCAGCAACGCCAAGTCAGAATTTCTGGCCAATATCTCACATGAATTGCGCACCCCACTGAATGCAATCATCGGTTTTTCCGAAATCATGCGCACAGGTGTATTTGGCAATCTGGGTTCAGAGAAATATCTGGAATATTGCAACGATATTCATGACAGCGGCAATTTCCTGCTGGCCGTCATCAACGATATTCTGCAGATGTCAAAAATTGAAGCTGGCCGCCTGCAATTGAATTTTGAAAAGATCGATATCGGAGACATTGTGCGGGAGTCTTTCCGTGTCATGGATGTCAACGTGATGGGCAAAGGAATCCAGCTGAAGATTACCGGTATGGAGAACCTGGTCTTTGAAGCAGATCGACGTGCCATGAAACAGATCATGCTCAATCTTCTGACTAACTCCGTCAAATTCACGCCTGACGGTGGCCGCATAGAAGTCCAGATCAAAACCGGCGAATATGGCGCGTATCTGTCGATCAAGGATACGGGTATTGGCATCCCTGAAGAAGCCATCAACAAACTTGGCATGCCGTTTGAGCAGGTCCAAAATCAGTTTACCAAAGATCACAAAGGCTCAGGCCTTGGCCTTGCCATCACCAAGAGCCTTGTGAGCATGCATGGTGGACATATGAAGATCACGTCCACCGAAGGGGTTGGAACCACTGTTACGGTCTGCGTGCCACTGGTGCAGAACCTTCACGTAGCCGATGACGCTAACGCAGTCGCTTAGGTTCTGAAAAACCGCTTTACCAGCTCTGCCACTTCCGTTTGATAATCGTTCAACTGAGCTGCAATCATGTCTACATTCGGCAGCTCACAGGCGCGCGCCAGGATCGGCTGAAAACCAGGCTGCTCTAGAAAATCCGTCCGACTTTCACCACCGTCAAAAGCCATGCGGATCAATTCTTGCAGCCCCTCGTAAAAACGGTGCGCTTCTATCAATAAGTCGCCATCTGTGGCAGCAATCAAGCCAAGGTCAACAGCCTTTCGCAAGGCGTTGCGGGTGTTTCCCTGCAAAACTTCGATGTCTGTCTCAGCATTTTGAAGCTGCAGGACCTGCGCCACGAACTCAATGTCGACCACACCACCTGGTGCTGTTTTTACATCCCAAATATGAGCGGGTGGCTTGGCGTCGTGTATCTTTGCCAACATTTCTGCGGCGTCTGTCTTTAGAACATCCGCATTCTGGTTACCAAGAGCGGTTGCAATCGCATCTCGCATCTTCTGGCACAGTTCATTGTCTCCGCAAATTGGGCGGGCACGGGTCAACGCCATTCGCTCCCAGGTCCATGCCTGATCATTCTGGTAGTTTACAAAAGTCTCATACTGGGTTGCGAGCGGACCAGCATTACCCGATGGGCGCAATCGCATATCAATTTCATAAAGCAAGCCTTCGCCCGTTGGTGCCGACAGAGCGGTAATAAGGCGCTGGGTCAGGCGCATAAAATATTGCGAGACGGCAAGCGGCCTTTTGCCATTGGATTGTGTGACACCTTCGTCAAAATCGTAGATCAACATGAGATCGAGATCGGAGGTTGCCGTCATTTCCCGACTGCCAAGCTTGCCCATGGCGACAACACACAGCTTTGCGCCTGCGACAATTCCGTGGCGTTTGACAAAGTCCTTCTGCGTCTCTTGCAGCATTTTCCAGATCACAGCTTCCGCAAGGCCTGTATAGGCCCGGCCTGTCTCACTTGCCGTCAGTGTTCCGGACAGAATGCGGGTTCCAATCAGAAAGAGTTGCTCCTGTGTGAAGATGCGTGCCCGATCCAGTGCGTCCTCAAAACCAAGCGATAAAGCCAGGCTTTGCTGCAGACGCGCCGTCATGTCTTCAACGGTAAAGTCGGCTCCGAAAAACCCGGGGTCTAGCAATGCGTCCAGAACATGGGGACGCCTGGTGATTGTGTTTGCAAGGCGCGGCGCGGCGCCCAGAATAACGGATAAGAGGCTCAACAGTTCAGGGTTTGACTTCAAAAGGCTGAACAATTGCAGGCCAGCAGGAAGCCCCTTTAAAAACCGGTCAAAACCAGCCATGGCTACATCTGGTTGACCGCTGTCTGATATATGCCGCAGCAATGTTGGCATCAGTTCGGTGAGCCTTGCGCGGGCATGTTCCGAACGCGTTGCCGGTATGCGGCCAAAATGCCAACCTTTGATCATGGCGATCGCATCAGAAGGCCTTGCAAACCCAAGCTCTGAAAGGGTTTGTATGGTATCGGGATCGTCATCTTCTCCGCTGAATACGAGATTTCCAGATGCTTTTTCTGACCCGTTGTTCTCCTCGAACAGATGCGCATAATGCCGCTGCACCGTGGTGAAGGTCGCGATAAGCTGTTGATCAAGGCTGCTCAGATCAGTTGCCGAGGACAACACCGCCAGAGATTGCCGTTTGGACTCATCCTGCGGAATAATGTGCGTCTGCTCATCATCCATCATCTGGATCCGGTTTTCCACGCGGCGCAGATAGTCGTAAGCCTCAGATAATTCGTGGCAGACTGTTTCTTCGACCCATCCAATATCCCGCAGTTGTTCCAGCCCGTTCAGCGTCTTGCGATCTCGCAAATCCGAATTGCGCCCACCGGCGATCAATTGTTGGGTTTGGACAAAAAACTCGATCTCGCGAATTCCGCCACGACCCAGCTTGATATTGTGGCCAGCGCTGCAAATCTGGCCAAACCCTTTATGCGCGTGGATCTGTCGCTTGATCGCCTGAATGTCTTCAATTGCCGCATAGTCGAGATATTTCCGCCAGATGAAGGGCCCGACATGGGTTAGAAAGACCTCTCCAACAGTTTTGTCGCCCGCGATCGGGCGGGCCTTTATGAGCGCTGCCCGTTCCCAATTCTGGCCAGTGCCTTCGTAATATTGCAAAGCACCCGCCAGTGAGACAGCCAGAGGTGTCGAACCGGGGTCCGGCCTTAAGCGCAGATCCATTCGGTAGACATAGCCATCGCCAGTGCGCTCCTGCATCAACCGCACCAGTCGCTTTATGAGCCTGACCCAAAAAACGGAGGCTTCCTGACCGTCAGCCAGAGACCTTACATCCTGATCATAAAGCGCTATGAGATCGATATCGCTGGAGTAGTTCAATTCCCAGGCGCCAAGTTTCCCCATCCCCAGCAAAACAAAGCCCAACCCCTCAAGCCCGTCCTCTGGAAGTTCAAAATTGCATTTCCCAGCGGCAATTTCACGGGTGATGAGATAACGTAATCCAGCTTCAACCGACAATTCTGCGGCCTGACTCAAAGCTGCTAAAATGGCGGTCTGTGGCACTGCATTTGCCAAATCCCACAATGCGATGCTCAGGGCGGTTGCCTGCTTGTATTGGCGCAGATGGACCATCGCCTCCGCGTCATCAACAGCGCCCGCAAGACCAGCAATCAGTCTCTCTGTTGCGCTGCTGAGAAAAGCATCAAACCCACTGCTGCAAAGAGCTTTCAGGCGACCGGCATCCTGCATCATAAGGTGCTGCAGATGCGGGGCGTTGCTGCCTGCCGTTCCAAGGAAATTTACGAAAATGGGCGAAAAACCAGTAAGTTCCTGATTGTGTTCGGACAATCGATTTTCATCTACGCTCTCCTGAACCGCCAAGGGCGAGAAACACGTTTCGAGCGTTTTATGCTGGTTGCTCAGTTCCTGCCAATTCACCGATTTTGCCCTTCATATCCTGCAAGCCGGGGAAACGCATTGAAACGCTCAAGCCACGTCCCGGATGATCCTCGCCATCATCTTTCGTTGAAGGAACCGTATGTTGCAAGTCGATCTTAGCATTATGCAGGCCGGCGACGGCAGAAACCAGACTGAGACCAAGACCGGAACCGGGTTGCGTGCGGCTGCTATCCAGGCGTGTAAAACGCTGCAGCACCCGCGCCCGCGCCTCTTCCTCGATGCCCGGCCCATTGTCAGACACCGTCAATACGGTTTCATCCGCTTGATTGGCCACAGATATTTTGATCTTTGGTTCAGGACCATTGTGCCTCTCTGTCGAGGGAGGCGCATATTTCAGTGCATTGTCCAACAAATTTGCCAGTGCCTGACTGATCAGTTCTCTGTTGCCGTAAACGGGTGCCTGTTTGGGCGTGTCAACGACAAAAATCATGCCCTGCTCTTCAACCATAGGCTCATAGAGTTCCGCCACATCTTCAACAATCTGAGACAGATTGAGGTCAGACATGACTTCACCGGGTGCTTTGGCTTCTACCCGGGCGATCAACAACAGGGCATTGAATGTTTTGATCAGTTGATCAGCTTCATCAATCGTCATCTCGAGCGCTTCGCGGTAGCTCTCGGATTCGCCATTTTCCGCCAATGCGGATTCAACCCTGCTGCGCAATCTGGTGAGCGGCGTCTTCAGATCATGGGCAATATTATCGGAAACTTCCTTCAAGCCATGCATCAACTCTTCAATGCGGCCCAGCATCGCATTCAGGCTGAGGGCCAAACGGTCGAATTCATCGCCGCTGCCTGTCACGATCAGCCGACGAGACAAATCACCTGAGATAATGCTTTGGGTGGTGTTCGAAACCGCATCAATCCGCTTCAATACCCGGCTGGAAACAAACACCCAGGAAATCAGCCCCAGAACCACCAGGAGCGCACCAGCAATGAAAAAGGTCTCGCGCACGACCTCCTTCAGGGCTTCGCGCTCTCCGACATCCCGTCCCACCAGAATCTTGTAGCCGCCGCGCAATTCAAACACACGTACAACGGCTGTATGCCCCGCGGCCACACCGCCC
>CAZOCA010000135.1:3836-7499 GCA_964578105.1 uncultured Pararhizobium sp. | reverse complement strand
CGCGGCGGTGCCACTGGGGCTGCCACGTTCAGCACCCAACCTTATGGGTTACACAATGTTAGGTAAGCCCGCAGAGAGATAATTAGTGCATTTTTATCAAAGATTTGACGTAAGCGGCCAGCAACTTAGGTTCCGGACCCATTAAATCATATCATATGACGATAGCTGCAATGCATATGCTCAAAAGGAATGTGCGCGCATCTGACGCATCACGTTGCTACGCGCCGCCAGTCTTTGAGACTGCCGGGCAGTGGATCTGGCGGGGAACATCCCCTCTTTCAGCAAACTGCAGGCAGTTCGGTCGGCTTTTAAGTGGGGGCTATCAATTATAAGCCTGTCAGCATTGACCACGTTGCCGACTAACGCACTGAAGATTCCATCAAAAACACCCAATCGGCTTGATCTTCACCAAATGATCCTGCGAAAGTCAAAACAAGTCAGTCATAACCACTCCCCTTTGTCTTGATGAACAAGAATTCAGCTAAAATGGGAAACCCCTCGATTGACAGGTCCGGAACTAGACCACATAGCTCCCGACCGCCCGCCCCAGCCAAACAGCTTCTGCCATAGATGACACATGTTCATCGGTCTGCGGCCACCTCGGGTCCGGTCCAAAGTGCCACCTGCATAATTTTCTGGCGACCGCGGATAGCAACCGTTTCGAGCCGTTGAGGGGCAGTTGCATTCCCCTTTGTCAGCCCAGCGGCGGCGATCAGTTCTGATGACAGGACAAGAGACGCATCATGCGCCTTTCCCACTTCCAGCAAACGGCTTGCGACGTTCACACAATCGCCTGTCGCAGCAATCTGCTGCTGGTTGTCATGGCCGAGCCGCGACAGCACAACTGGGCCAAAATGCGCCCCGACCCGAACCTCGCTGATGTCTGCATCCGGTTCCAAGATGGCGATCCAGTCCCTGACGGCCTGAACAAGGCCAAAAGCACCGGCAACCGCGTTTGTCGCGTCCTCAGGACCGGCATCGGGAATTCCGAAGCCAATCATGGCACCATCGCCCATGAAATCCATTACAAGACCATGGTTCTTGCCAGATTCATTGACGACGAGTGTGTGAAATGCCTTGAGAATATCTCTGGTTCTTGCCGGCCCCAAACACTCGCTAAGGCCAGTGTAACCCGCAAGATCGATAAACAGGATCGCAGCGTCCTGTTCCTTCGGCTCGCGCAAAAAGGATGGATCTTCGGCAATCCGCTTTACAAGCGCCGGGGCCTGAAAGCAGCTGAGGGCCTCTTGCGCCATGGCCAGCTGGTGCATCTGGTACCGGTCAAACACCTGCCGGATGATGACAAGTCCAAGGACCGGTGGCAGACTCGCAGCCATGGGAAGCGCGCCACTGAGCCAGTATCCCTGCGCCAGGGAGAGGGTAATGGCCACCAGCCACCCGAACAAAAGCAGCAGGAATGAAATTGAAGCCGTTGCGAGCGGCAACAGCGCCACAGCTGTCATGCCGGATAGCGTGATCAATACCGCCGCCGCTGCATCGATTCGCCGGATTACCGGATCCCTTACCAGCGCCGACCCATCCAGAATGTTGGCGATCCCGGTTGCTAGGACTTCCACACCCGGCAGGATTTGGTCAAAGGGCGTGCCGAAACGGTCTCCAACGCCTGTCGCCGTGACACCCAGCATGACAAGCCGCCCGTCAATATCGGCATTGGGTCCCGACCCATCGAGAACGGTTTGGGCGCTCACTGTCTTGATCGCCCCTCTGGGGCCATAATAATTGAGCGGCAGATGCCAACCCAGATCGGCAGCCTGCACGCGCTCTTCAAGCCGCACGCCGTTGCTGGTCAGGGTAGGGGGCATTCCGAGATACAAACTGACCGCACGTAAGGTCAGCGACGGCTCCAGATTCTCCCCGACTTTGAACAAGAGAGGAATTTGGCGCGGCGTACCGCCAGCATCCGTCGAAACGTTGACAAGCCCCACCGATGCCGCATCGGCGAAAAGCGGCGAGGGGCGCAGAACATCATTCGGTGCCGGCACAAAAGGTGCGTGCCAGCTTTCCTCGGGGAATTGTCCTGCGCCGGCAATGACGGTGGGTATGGCTCCAAGAGACACGACAAGGTTCGAATCAGCCGCCTCATTCGTGGCGCCGACAAGCAATATGTCGATGGCAACCGCACGAGCACCGGCTTCCTGGATATTATCCAGCAAGCGCGCCAGACGGTTTCGGTCGATCGGGTAGCGCCCTGCACTGGCCACGGTCCTGTCGTCAATAGCAACGATCACCACATCAGGCGGCGCAGCGCGTGGGCCAGTTACGAGAATCCGCAAGTCCAGCAGAACCGTCTCGACCCGGTCAACTGGACTGGCGGCGCCGGCCATGTGCCGATATCCCAGCCATCCTGCCCAGAGCCCGCCGCTCAGCACTGCGGCCACAACAAGCCAGACAGGCAGGCTCGAATTCATCGACCAAAGCGAGCCAGTAAACGTGCCACTTTCTCGGGCTGCCAAAGCTCTACGATCATCGGTTGATCAAGGGAAACCTCGATGCCATCGCCAGCGGCAAGTGCAACGGTCTCAGACCCGTCTGTACGAGAGACGGCAATTTCGCCGCTCACAACGAACACCGAGGTCATGCCATCCATGACGTCGACTACGTAGATCGTGCCGCGAACCGCCGCAATTGCATGAGGCGTCAGTATCTGGAAGGATCCGCTGCCTGGCACCAATTCGACCAGCACGCCCTTCTCTGTCAGGCGCACTGCATCCGGCCTTTCGGCAACGATTGCCTCCTCGATTTCAAGCGCCGCCGCAGCCTCTGCCTCCAGCACGAGTCCGTTTTCACACTGGTAGACAATTCGTGGCGGATCGCTTAATTCGGTTGCGACGCACCCGCTGGCTTGCTGCGCGACAGCCAAGGACGGGGCCATCACCAATAAACAAAGAACGGCCAGAAAGTTTCTCGACACTGCTGTTCGCATAGCTCTCTCTATATATGATTGTGTAAAAATATTTTTGCAATCACTGGTGCTACGTGTTGCGGTCAAGGGCACTACAATTGGATTATGTCAATCTTGTGGGAGCCAACAGCCAAAGAATTGGTAAGCCTTTGTAAATGAAAGTGTTGTGAATGATTGATGACGAGAACCTGAACAAGGAAAAACTGCTGAACCAGAGCTTTATCTTCAAGGCTCTGGATGACCAGGAAAAACGGGAGCTTGCTGCATTTGCCCAAATCAAACGCTATGACGCGGGTGATATTATTTTCAATATGGGCGCCCCGGGCCATAGCATGATGGCAATCGCCGAAGGAACCGTGAGGGTTGAGATGCCAACAATCGGAGGACGCGATGTCACGTTAACGGAACTCAGGACAAGAGACGTTTTCGGAGAAATCGCGCTGCTCGATGGTGGAGAGCGATCGGCAAGTATTCGTGCGATCACCAATTGCACATTGGTCGTACTTGAAAGGCGTTCCTTGCTGGTTGTGCTGCAGCGCAATGCAAAGCTCTCTATCAAGCTCATTGAATTGCTGTGCGAAAGGGTCAGGCGATCGGACGAACGGATGGTGGAGATTGCTTTCCTCGATCTGCCCTCACGCCTGGCGCGTGTGTTGCTGCGTCTGACAGTTGCCCTGCCGGCAAGTGCGGACAAGCCTTTGAGCCGTTTGTCTCAGTCGCAATCGGAAATTGCCAAGATG
>CAZOCA010000135.1:0-3826 GCA_964578105.1 uncultured Pararhizobium sp. | reverse complement strand
GCAATACCCGGGAAAACGTGAACCGCTGTTTGCGTAAATGGCAACATGCCCAACTGGTTGAACTTAAGGACGGTTGGTTGATTGTGCGCGACAGGGCCGGACTGGAAAAGCTCGCCGAAGGCGAGTGAGGCCTGCCTGACTGCGAAACCCGGGCAACGAAACCCGGACAGCGATTCCTAGGCAGCGATTCCCAGGCAGCAAAACCCGGGTAGGCAGTGCATTCCATTTTTTTGCAGGCAAGATGATTTCGGTGTGTTGTGCGTCACAGGTAGCAAGCTCCGATCTCGCTTAGGTTTTGGTCATCGGCGGAGGGAAACTCCGCTGAACATCAAACCAAAGGGATATCACAATGCTTCGTAAAACAGTTCTCTCGACACTCACTCTCCTTGACCTCGCAACCACGACGGCAGCGGTCTCCACCACGACTGCATCAGCTGGCGGATATGGCAACTCCGGCTATCAGTATCAGAATCAGTACCAGTACCCGCAGCAGCATGTCAGATGGTGCCATGCGCGCTTCAAAACTTACAATGCTTACAACAATACCTACCAGCCCTACCACGGTCGGCGCGCACAGTGCTGGTCTCCCTACTACCGCGGCTGATCCTGCCGAAGGTTAAATACGGTCCGGGCCCCTCGAGGCCTGGACCCAATACAATCATCCCCGGGTGCTGCCGGGGATGGCGTCCTAGAGCGCAGCCGGGATTGGGGCGACTTGATTTCCGCTCTTGATCAATTGGCACATGTTTCGAGTCCCGGTAATCGGGCCGAATAATCCATAAGCTTGAAGGTCGTCAAAACCCAAAAAGCATCGCAGTTCTTGCTCAGTCCAGTCCGATAGAACGCCGCTGGTGGCATTTTGCGAGATTGGCATCGAGATGGAACCTCCCCCTCGTCAATGGTGAGTGTGGGTCGAAAAACCGCGCCGCCAACAAAACCAACAAGGAATATTCCAATGTCCCGAAGAGTAATTCTCTCGACACTCCCTCTCGTTGTTCTCGCAACCACAACTACAGCAGTCGTCACGACGACTGCATCGGCTGGCGGATATGGCAACTCTGGCAGTTATGGCAATTCTGGCAGTTACGGCAACCATGGTGGATATCAGCAGAAGCATAATGACCATGACTGGCGCAGCCAGGGCTCAATCGATCAATTCGGCAACGCGCCGGAGCAAGACCTTGAAAATGGTTTCATCAACATGCCTGATGAAGATATTCCGGACGACTTTGACCCCGCTGCTTCCCGGAGTTTTGAGCCGATTACAGGCAGCTCGCCTGATGATATTTTCCGGGATGATCTTGGCAATATGCCTGAACAATCCCCAGAGTTTGAGGTGTTCGGCGTGCCCGATGTGAATGTTCCGGATAATACCGACTTCGAGGTTGCGCCAGTTCTACCGTCTGCGCCAGATTTTCAGTTTGCGCCAGAAGAGGCGTCTGCAACAGAACCCCTTCCACTCGCCACCGACCAAACACCCGCCGAAATTCAGGGCAATATCGGAGAAAATCCCGTTGAAGCCCTGCCGGTCATACAAAATGAAATTGAAGCGACAATAGAATGACTTACGATCTCACCGCAGCGGTGCGACGAGACAACAGACCAACCTACCGCGCTTTTAACGATAACTTTGGCGCCGGTCACGGTATTGCGACACTCGTCAGGCAGTATGTTCGCTATCGCCGCGATTACAAGCATCAGCAACAGGTCCCTGACCACATGCTTGAGGACGTTGGCCTGACTCGCAAAGTCATCAATCGTGCAATGAAGGATTTGCATATCTGACACCCAAAAACCAATAGGATTTTAGTAGGCAAGAAGCATTCATGGGTGTCCCATGGCATGCTTCTTGCCGTCGGGGCTTCCCAACTTCCCAACTTCCCAACTTCACAGTCTCGAAGCGCTCGAAAAAGAACGATCTTTGCGGAGAAACCGGTCATGATCGTCGTCTCACAAATGCAAGATACGCCGACCATCCCATCAGGTGTCGCTACAAGATGCAGGATAGATCCAGATTATTTTATGGTATTCTATTTCGTAACTGCATCAGTTCATGGACCGCCTGCCGTGAGACGCCTCTTGGTATCGGTATGGGGCAGGCACACCAATGATGTATTAAGCCAGGTGGTCCGATAGAGGTTGAATGGTCATGGCATGTCGAAAAAGGTAACACTACGCGGATTGACTTGGGATCACCCGAGGGCCTGCGACGGGCTTTTCGCCGAGACACATCGATTCAATGCATTGAACGACGACATTGCTATCGAATGGGATGTCCACAGCTTGCGCGGTTTCGAGGCAACGCCAATCGTTGAGACAGCAGACAAGTATGATCTGATTATTCTGGATCATCCCTTTATGGGTGACGCAACAGCCGGCGGTGCTCTTTTAAATCTTCAAGAACATCTTGATGCGGTCGATCTTGCCGCTCTGCAAGAAAGCTATATTGGCCTCAGTTTCAAGAGTTATGAATATGCCGGCGGCCTCTGGGCCTTGCCCATTGATGCCGCCTCGCAAGTGGCTGTCTGTCGTCCCGATCTTCTCGATGAAGCTATGCCAGCAACCTTTGATGAAGCGATTGCTTTTGGTCAACGGGGAGGGCTTGGCCTCTCAATGGCCAACCCCCATGCCTTCATGAACTATCTCGGTATTGCCAGTTGTCTTGGGGCGGACATTTCTGGCAAGGGTGAGCGCCTGCTTCCTCAAGATATTGCGGTTCAGGCCCTGTCGATCCTGCGTCAGCTTGCACGCCATATTCCCGATGCGGCGTTCAATTGGTCATCAATCGATCTGTTGGAAGCGATGGCCCAATCGGATGACGTGACCTACTGCCCGTTTGTTTTTTCCTTTAACAGCTACGCTCAGGCCCCAGCGGCCGAACGCCATCGCCTTCGCTATTGCGACAGTCCGACCAATACTGAGAATGCCGCTACTGTGCTTGGAGGCACCGGATTGGCTGTGTCGTCTTCCACGCGCGATGTTGGCGCTGCCGTTAAAGCTGCCCTTCATCTGGTTACGGAAGGCCCGCAAATCCGAATGGCGGAAGCGGGCGGACAGCCCGCGCACCGGAGCGTATGGTCGCCGACAGCAAAAAAGACGATCAACGGAACGTTTTTCGACGAATGTCGGACCATGCAAGAAAATGCAGTCCTGCGCCCCCGGTGGCCGGGATACATAAAATTGCAAAATTTTGCGGGTCAGTTACTGCAAAAGGATTGTCGGGACCAAGCCGGAGATGGGACCCAAACCATCAAAGACATCGAAGACTATTTCCGTTCAGCCAGAGCGGGAGATTCGGAATTTTGAGCATGGTTCAAAGGCTTTTCGAGATCGCGGTGGCCTCATTTAAGACAGCACAGACCGCTCTCTGATCCCTCTACCCTATATGCGCTTCAAGTAGACCTCAAATCCCCACTATCCGGTTCAAAATAAAGTGGGAATATGTGTTTCATACTTCATGCCCAAAACCTGCTCGCTATCCGATACCATTTTCTCAAGCTGCGCCTGTGTAGGTGCCTTTGGGGCCAGTTTTTTCCAGCGTTCGGCATCTTCCGGGTTGGTACTGGCCGCATAAGCACCGATCAACCATGTCGTTCCAACCGCAAGCTCGGTGGCCAGATGCGGCACATGGGTTTGTGGGAAATACAGCGAACTGTTGGGATGCACCCTGCGTGGGAGCCCCTTGCGCGGCGTTGAGGACATATCCAGCGCCGCACTGAAGGCCGTTTCGGTCACAAATTCGGAGTGCCCGATTGCATGTGTTTCCAGTTTTGGCGGTGTATCGGTTCTTTGAATTCCAAATCCACCTTCTGTCGCGAAGAGCGCC
>CAZOCA010000134.1:0-7515 GCA_964578105.1 uncultured Pararhizobium sp. | reverse complement strand
GGTCGTTCCGCGCAGCAGGGCCACATTTATCGGGAACGCCTTGTAAAACAGATACTCCTCGCCTTCGATTTCAATCGTCGTGACCAGATCTTCTGTTGTTTCAGTGTTGATTTTGCCGCCCTGTGATCGTGGATCAACAAAAGTTTCCAGACCGACACGCGACACTGTTCCTGGCTTTCCGGCAGCAATGTCTCGGAAAAGATGGCTGATAACACCCTGAGGCAAATTATAGGCCTCGATTTTACCTTCAACCGCCAGTTTCGCCACCTTTGGAATAAGACCCCAATGCCCGCCGACGACCCGACGCAACAGGCCTTCATGGCCAAGATGATTGAGCCCACGTTCCTTGCCATCACCCTGCCCTGCGGCAAAGAACAAGGTCAGGTCTTTGGGTTCAGCACTGTGCAGAAATCTCTCTTCAACGCCCTTCAGAAGATGTTCGGGTACGCCAATACCGACAAAGCCGGAGGTGGTTATGGTATCGCCGCTTGCAATCAGGCTGGCAGCCGCCTCAACAGACACAATCTTATTTGCCAAGGGCGTCTCCATGGTCCAGGTGTTCGACAGTCTTGCTCCGGCACAATGTCGCAGGGATCACGGCACAGGTCAAAACCCCAGCACGGCACCATTTTCAGCGTGCGGCGGAGGACAAGATTTTGTGATGTTTGCCCAATTTGGTTGACAGGGTTTGGTCGAGTCTGACTAGTTCCGACAATAATTGAAGTTCACGAGGATAATTCCATGACAAAAATCAGTGGCGCATGCCTGTGCGGATCCATTTCCTACTCTGGCGATGTAACCATCAAAATGACGATGAACTGCCATTGCACTGACTGTCGCAAGGTGACCGGTGCAGCCTATGGGACCTTGTTGTTCATGATGGAAGATGAACTGACAATTACCGGGGATTTGCAGAGCTATCATCACAAATCGGATCGCGGCAGCGATCTGACCAAACTGTTTTGCGGCACATGCGGATCTCAAATGTTTACAAAGAACTCTGCACGTCCCGGCATGATTGGTGTGCGTGCAGGACATATCGATCAGACTGATGTTGTGAAGCCAGGCGCCAATTTATTCAATGACAGTGCAATTCCTTCAACAAAGATGGACCTTGATTTGCCGCTGCATGCAAAAATGCCCGGCTGAATTTAACATGAAATGCGGACGTCAAACGCCCATTGGTGTTCTGATTCCGAATCGTCTTCGGCATGCCTTCCAAACCTGTGATTCGACGATATGCGCAGGTTTGGAGGCGTCGATGACCGTTATCCGTTTCGGCTCGGATTGTGCCAGTCGCAGAAAAGCTTGGCGGCGCTCTTCATGCAACGCCTCGTCCTCTTTCTCAAAACGATCCTTTATGCCTTCAGGGTCGCGAGACAGCGCCCGTTGCAGTCCCTGTTTGGCTGGCAGGTCCAAAAGGATCGTCATATCCGGACGGGTCTTCTCAACAGCAATCTTTTCCAGAAGATCAACGGTCTCAGTATCCAGATCCATGCCCTGATACACTCTGGTGGAATCCATAAACCGGTCACACAGAACCCAGGTCCCAGCATTCAAAGCGGGTCTGATGGTGTTTTCCACATGGTCCATGCGGGCCGCTGTAAACAGCATTGCCTCCGCGCGTGGACCTTTGCCTTCTGCCATTCCGCTGAGCAGATATTGGCGGATGGCCTCGGCATTTGGAGAGCCGCCCGGCTCTCGCGTCTCCAACACATCAAAATCCGCTTTGCGCAAATGATCCGCGAGCAGTTTGATCTGCGTCGATTTTCCGCTGCCTTCACCACCTTCAAAAGTGATGAAGCGTCCAGGTTCCTTGGGCACACGGTTTTTCATATCAAAGCCACCCGAACAGGAATTCACCGACGCCGCCAATAGCACGCCCCACCACGCCTGCAGCTTCCATTGTTTCGCCGGCATATAATGGCGACACAACAACCAGCCGGTTACCGCTATAGACATGCAAATCAGCGATCTTGTCACCCTGTGTGATCGGGACAGAGATCGGTCCGGTATAAACGATACGACCTTCCAGTGCTTCGCGGCTTTGTTTTGGCATCAAAGCAACAACCGGTTCCTTTGTCTGTGCGCCAACACGCCCTTTGCTGCCGCCATAAACGCGAACACGTCCAACTTCCATGCCGGCTGGAAACACTTCCACAGCATCAAAGGCCGTGAAGCCCCACTCAAGCAATCGCCTGCCATCAAGCGCTCTGTCAGATTCTTTCCTCAAGCCCATGAGCACCGCAATCAGGCGTCGGCCATCCTGAACAGCTGATCCAATCAAGCCATAACCCGCTTCCTGACTGAAGCCGGTCTTCATGCCGTCTGCACCAATTGGGGCCGAAAGCAATGGGTTGCGATTGCTCTGACGAATGCCATTCCACAGGAAATCCCGCTCGGCAAAAATTTTGTAATATTCAGGATGTTCCTCGATAATGTAGCGCGCAATGCGAACAAAATCGCGCGGCGATACACGCTGGTCCGGATGCGGCAATCCGCTGGGGTTTGCAAAGTTGGAATCCTGCAGGCCCAATGTCTTGCCAAAATCATTCATGCGCTTTGCAAAGTCTTCTTCTGATCCGGACAAGCCTTCGGCAAGGATGATGGCTGAATCATTGCCCGACTGAATGATCAGGCCGCGCAACAGGTCTGCCACGGATATATCGGACCCAAGAGCTGCAAACATTGTGGAGCCACGCGCCGGTGCGCCGCCAGTCCGCCAGGCATGCTCACTGACCTCAAACTCAGTTTCCATTGTAATCTCACCACGTTTCAAGGCATCGAATACGATGGCAGTCGTCATTGTCTTGGTAAGTGAGGCGGGTGGTGCTGCGCGCTCAGCATCCTGTTGGAACAGAATACTGCCGGTTTCCATGTCGATCAAAATGGCCTGCTGTGCGCGGCTTTGATACAATTGTGCTGTAGCTGGCAAGCTCAACAATGTGAGCCAGAAAATGGACGCCAGAATGGATTTGAAAACGCTTGAATTCTTATGCATGGCGCCAAGATGCATCGGCTGGTGAATCATGACAAGAGCGATGACGCTCAACAGGTCAAAAATTTGCAATCTTCGGTGTAAAACACGCAGATGATAAACACGGAGTTATTCGCCAGAGGCCGTCAGGTTTTTCAAAATGTTGAATGGGCCAGAATTTGTCTGTGGGGCAGCGCCATAAGCCAAAGGCACGTTTTCATCAGATAAATCACCGGCGATGCGTTGAATACCGTCGCGGCCATGCCCCTTGAATTGGACAGACGCTTCCAGGAATTTGGCATCGCCCCCATCCACAGGTGCCCTGCCCAGATAGCTTACGTGGACCTTGGCAACACCCTGCCGCCTGAAATCCAGAACGCCAGCTGCACGTTTGGACAGATCAATCAGACGATTATGTGCAAAAGGGCCTCGGTCATTTACACGAACCACGACTGAGTTGCCGTTGGCCAGATTCGTAACACGCACATAGCTTGGCAATGGAAGCGTCGGATGCGCAGCGCTATAGGCATTCATATTATAGATTTCACCGTTCGCGGTTTTGCGACCGTGAAAAGCATCGCCGTACCACGAGGCGATACCTGTTTTTTCGTAGCGGTTCACTTCTTTCGGTTTGTACCATTTGCCGGCAATTTTATAGGGTTTGCCAACCTGATAACGTCCACCGCCGGACGGGATATAGGCGGCTTTTGATACGCGCGGGCTGGCAGCCACACCATATTTGGGATCAATACGGCTGTTGCTGCTGCTACAAGCGGCCAAAGCCAGGGAAAGCGCTCCTGCTGCAGCAAATCTGCTATAGCGCGTCGCCCACATCGTGATCCGTGAAACTTGCAAAAAACACCCTCTCATTGGTGGCATTCTTTAAGCATGAAAATTTGCCGAAATGCGAGTGAACATTCAAATTTAAGCAAAATTTTCGTTAAATTGAATCTGACCTGGTTAACGAAAGGTGAATATCTCCATCTGCAAAACCGCAAGCCTGACTGACAATTTGCGTCAGTTCGAAATGCGGGCATTACCGGAACGCCCATCATTTCGCTGCCAGTAAAGCTTGTTGCCATCAAGCTGAAAAAGCCGGAAGCAGGCGACCTGCCCTTTGTACCATGTTCTCCACTGCTGGCAGAGCTGGCCGTTCCTGACCCACCAGCGCCCTGCTTCTTTGGGCGCCATGCGCTTCCCAAGCCCCAAAGCTGTTCCGTCGCCAAACACCGTTCCGTTCGATGAATAACGCAATGGGAATTCACCTCCGAAAGGAACTTTCAAAAAAATACGCTTTCCAGTGATCATGGATTTGATCTCACTCCCCGACAATTCCTGCCGCGCTTCTGCCTCATGCGCCGCAAATGATATGGCGGCGACTGCCAAAGCTGTAATCATCACGAAGCGAGCGAAGAATTTCCGAACCATGCTTTTCAAATCCCTTTATTGAATTGAACTGCTCGGAATACGCGGCAAATTTACAGTCGGATTTGTTTTTTCGTCAGATCATTCGTCCAAGTGCTACACTTCTTCTTGCATTTCGTTGCAGATTGCGAGATAGGGGTCTTTGTACCGCAAACGAGCCGGATGGGTGGCCGAGCGGTTGAAGGCACCGGTCTTGAAAACCGGCGTGCGTGAAAGCGTACCGTGGGTTCGAATCCCACCCCATCCGCCATTTTTATTTTTTAGGACGCTTTGCGCGATCTGCGCGAAGTTGGATCTTAAAATACGCATCAAGTTGCGCTTTTTGCTGACCTCCTATGCCATGATTATCACATAAATTTCCAAACTTTGATGCTTCAAAAATGAAGGCTTATGGCAAGGCGCGGACAGTTCCGATCTCTATCGGTGTACCGGTATGCGCTGATTTTATCGCTGCGAATGTGAGTGCGAGGCTTTGCAGATTTCCGCTGGCGCCATTGTCCGGCTCCCGGTTTTGTTCGATGGCGTTCAAGAGCTCGCCCATAGTGCCGGCAAACCCATCATTAAACCATGTTCCGACAAGCTCGGGACGCGCTTCTCCGTTCTCGGTGGTCAGCGTCACACTCTGTGCGTTCAGATCTTTTCCAACGCTGTAGAGGCTGCCTTTTGAGCCGCCGATGAAGGAACTGTCCAGCGCGCCATGTTTGACACTGCCGTCAAAGACCAGAGACGATTGCCCACCCTCAAACTGAATCAGGGCCTGGCTCAAAAGCGGTGGTTTGGCATTTTGATCTTTAGCGCGGGCCTGCGTTGCAAATACAGTTTGCATCCGGTCACCCAAAAGGCTGGACATGAAATCGAACCAATGGACCCCAAAATCGTATAAAATCAGGTCATGAATATCGTTAAAAGGCGTGTGTGCAATCCAGCCATGATCCCAGTGCATGTGAACATGACCGCTTGTCACCTCACCGATGAGCCCGGTGCGAACCGCCTCACGCATATAGGCCATATGGGGCGCCCAACGGCCGTTTTGATTGACTGCCAGCCGCACACCATTGTCACGCGCCAATTTTATCAATGTTTCGCCTGCATCGAGGTCCGTAACAAAGGGCTTTTGCGACAACACATGCTTGCCTGCGGCCAGCGCTTTCTCAATCATTCCAAAGCGCACATCCGGGTGTGGCGTGATGTCAAAGACCGCAATGGATGTGTCATTGAGCAAAGCGTCATAGTTGTCTGTCACGATTGCGTTGGGGAAAAATTCGGCGCGCAGAGCCTCTGCTTTTGAAAGCGTGCGGTTGCATATGGCGGCAATATCAAAGCCCGCTTTGCGGTATGCATCAAGATGCGCAGATGCAATCCCGCCTGCGCCAACAAGCGCGATGCGCGGCCGATAGGATTGTGGCATGGGCGGCGTGTAATTTAATGTCGGCGCGTCGATAATTGGCAAATCGTAAGTGCGCAACGCATAGGTATCGGCATCCGGTGTTTCGCCACTCATGACACAAGCGCCAATGTTTTTTTCTGCTGCGCGGACAAGTAAGCTGTGTCCACAATGCGCTGCGCTGTGAGGCACAGATCTGGCGACAGTGGCCCATCAATGGGTGCGCCGTTTTCAATGCAGTTCAAAATGTATTCAATGGGATTGGTGTGCCCAGGCTGCAGCACATCGACCGGAACTTTCTTCTGGTCCGGTTCGGCGGCTGTCTGCACCGTAACAAAGTCATCATAATCATAGCTGGAGATTGTGCCGCCGGTGCCAACAACAACAAAGCCGCATTGCGGTTGTGGCTGCGTTACCCAGGGATCGGTAAAGGTGCCCCAACGTGTTTCCATCTTGGAAAGGCCCTGTTCATAACGGCAGATGGTGATGGAATGTTGGTCGACCTCGATGCCGGCTGTCTGGTCCACCACGCAAGTCACTTCGAGCGGCGCGCGACCGTCCATGAACCATGTGCCGAGCGTGGCGCCATACCCAAGATAATCCAGCAGGCTGCCTCCCCCGGACGCTTTCTTGTACCACCATGAATCAGACTTTTGTTGCTCAACCTGCTCTGCCGATACCTCTACCTTGTCGGCCAAATGATAGAGCGGTCCGCGGTTGCCGCCATAGTGATGAACTTCGATCAATTCGCCAATGACGCCTTCATCGATCAACCGCTTGCAGGTGTTGTGGCTGGGGTACCATGCCAATGGCCAATTGATCGCCATCAGTTTTCCAGTCGGGGCCATTGCCGCCATCATGCGCTTTGCTTCTGCTGTGGAAGCGGCAAATGGTTTTTCCACATGGATGTGAACATTATGCTTTGCCAGGGCTTCGACATGATCTGCGTGTTCGGCGGTCGCCGCACACATGATCGCCAAATCCGGCTTCGTTTGCGCTACGCACGTGTCAAGATCCGTAAATACAGCATCATCGGGAATAGCAAAATCCGCGATAGCCTGCGCCATCTTATCCGTTGATTTATCGTAGATCCCAACTATTTCAGCATTCGGATGCTCGTGTACCAACCGCAGCAGATCGCCCATATGCATGTGATCAAAATTTATGCCAGTTACCCGAAACTTGCTCATAGAACCCTCCCCCTTTTTCGCCGATTTTTCTCGACCTTATTTCTTTTCAAGCGTCTCTAAAATCGCTTTTTGCGCATCATGGTCGAGTGGGACCAATTCATCCGCGACAGGAAATGCGCCTGAAGCCACATCTGACGCGTAGTCCTGAAAGGCCTTTATGCGCATGGCTTGCAGCTTCTGATATTCCGATTGCAGATCGGCGTATCGCCTTGCATGGCGTGGATAATGCCCGTCATGGGCGCCCAGCACATCACATGCGAACAGATATTGCGCATCGCATCCCATGCCCGCACCCATCGAAATCATCAACATCGCAGTTTGTGCTGAAATGGCTTTGGCGACGGCGGCCGGCACGACTTCGATCTCGGCAGCAAAAGCGCCTGCTTCTTCCAGCGCTTTTGTCTCCTCAAGTATCCAAAGCGCACTCTCGGGTGTCTTGCCCACGGCCTTGAACCCGCCAGTCCATGTCCGGCGCGACGGGATGAGACCAACATGGCCGACAACGGGAATACCTTCATCGCGCAGCCGCCGCGCAATGG
>CAZOCA010000133.1:0-7517 GCA_964578105.1 uncultured Pararhizobium sp. | reverse complement strand
GTATAGTAGGATGTCGACAAGCAACTGGAGGCTGTTGTGTCCCCGGAAATGCATACACGGTTTGGCATGTCGCGAATCACAGGCGCCATTGCCTTGATGAGCTTTCGGGCTGTCTCTTCAGGAAATTTCGACCCTTCGGCAAACATCGCCTGACCATCCTGATCGACCAGCTGAATGTTCAGCCCTTCTTCGGTTTCTGTCATGATGATGTTTTTCGACAATTCGGCGATCTCTGGCATTTCCTGCCAGGCTTGACGTAGAGATGCGGCCGCCGTGGCAAATTGGCGAGGCACTTCAATTTCAGCTTTCTCAATGTCGTGTGTGTTGGCTTCGGGTCCCTGATTACGCCGCTCATCGTGGCGCACATCCGAGTAATCCGTGTCTGTATCGCGCTCAACAGCAGCAACGCGCCGTGCATAGTCCCGCACGGGCGTACCCTCAATTTCAATCATCCCGGCCTTGCGGGAATCAGCCCGCACACCAAAAGCCTCACGCATCGACCCGGCGACAACCTGCAATTTTTCCTTATCCTGAATGGAAAAAGAGATAATCAGAACGAAGAAACACACAAGCAAAGACATGAGATCGGCAAAGGTAACGAGCCAGTCCGGAGCACCGCCCCCACCGCCACCGCGGGCCTTGCGCGGCATTTAAGCTGCCTCGCTCGCCTGAATTCCGGTCCTGGCGCTTTGGGGCAGGTACGAATTCAGGGCTTCCTTGACGGCATGCGGGCTTTTGTTGCCTCGAAGCTGCATCACGCCATCAATAATCAGGCTCTGGTTCAGTTCTTCAGTTTTGAATTTTGACGCCAACTTATCGGCAACCGGCATACAGATCACGTTTGCGATAAGGGCTCCGTATAGTGTCGTCAACAATGCGATCGCCATGGATGGCCCAATTGCGGATGGATCATCCATATTAGCCAGCATCTGCACAAGACCGACCAGGGTTCCAATCATTCCGAACGCCGGGGCTGAATCGCCAAGCGCCTTGAAAACGCGTTGCCCCTCTTCAAGACGTTCCAGAAAGAGGTCCCGCTCACGCTCCATCGCATCACGGATGAAAGCCGCTTCGTACCCATCGGTGACGTATTGAACGCCCTTTGCCAGGGTTGGGTCGCTAATCTCAACTTCTTCAAGGCCCAATGGTCCGCTGCGTCGAACAATATCTGCCAGTTCTGCAATTTTCTCAATCAGGCTGCGGGCATCTGATTTTTTATGCTTGAACGCGACTCTGCTGCCGGTTGCAAATGCACCCATCAGCCCCGACAGAGGAAATCGAATCAGTGTGGCAGCCAGACCGCCACCGATCACAATCAGCATCGAGGGGACATCCACAAACTGTGAAAGATTGCCGCCTAGAAAAATAGCTACAACGACAACAGAAAAACTGATGACGATTCCAAGAATGGAAGCCAGATCCATAAGATTGCCGCCCCGGTCCAATGTTTACACAAACTCAAGGACCCTGATTAGCGGAATGAAGCTAAAAAACTGATAATATATTGAAGAATGCGTTACGCCGCACCAATGCGCAGCAAATCGTGAAGATGCAAAATGCCGACGGCCTTGTCATCTTTGACAACAAACACCGCTGTGATCTGCGAGGAATGAAGCACCTCCAGTGCTTTTGCTGCCAGCATGTCCTCGGATATTGATTTGGGATCCCGGGTCATAACGTCATCAACCGAGAGCGCCAACAGATCGCCCTCCAAATGCCGTCGCAAATCGCCATCTGTGATAATACCGATCAAACGCTCTGCGCCATCAACAATGCCAAGTGCGCCGAAGCCTTTCGCCGTCATCAGCACAATAGCTTCCTTCATGGACGTCTGACTGGAAACCAGAGGCAGAGATTCACCACGATGCATAACGTCGCGGACATAACGCAGCGTCGCGCCCAGTTTACCGCCAGGGTGAAACACACCAAAATCATTGGCACTGAACCCCCTTGCCTCCAGCAAGGCAACTGCCAGTGCGTCACCTAAGGCCAGTTGCAGCAGCGTCGATGTTGTCGGCGCAAGGCCATGTGGGCAGGCTTCCTTGATCTTCGGTAAGGCCAGAACAACGTCTGACGCCCTTGCAAGGGCACTGTCTGCGCCGCACGTAATGGCTATCAACGGCACATTGTAGCGTCTGGAATATTGAATAAGGTTACTCAATTCCGGTGTCTCGCCAGACCAGGACAAGGCCAGAACCGCATCATGTTCTGTGATCATCCCCAGATCGCCATGGCTGGCTTCAGCGGGATGAACAAAAAAGGATGGTGTGCCAGTGGAGGCAAAAGTGGCAGCAAGCTTTCCTGCGACATGACCACTTTTACCCATGCCTGTCACAATCACCCGCCCCTTGATGCCGAGCATGATACTGATTGCATCAGCAATGGCCTGAGAAAGCGGTCCCTCCAGCGCCGAGAGCACGGCTTCAACCCCCCGAATTCCGGTCTGCAAACTTGTGCGCACGGAAACAGTCGTGTCTGGCATGTCAGTAGCAACAGAAGTCAGTTGGGTCACGGCGAACTCGTCATAACAGAGAATGATGAGCCGCTTGTAACATGTTTTCACAAGCAGAAAAGTCCCCATTGAATCCACTCAAATGGCAGCTGGTAAGGGCTTATTAACCATAAAAACGCAAAACATACGTATCTGTTTAGGATTTAAAACGTGGCGCGACAGCTGACCCGATCGATCTTCAATGCAACCATGTTCAGTCTGTGTCTGGTGCCTTTTGCATCCGCGCAGGAGCAAGGGGTATTTGACGCGGACAATCTTGAGTTCCGGGACGCAGAGGTGCAGCCACCTGATACTGAAACCGGGCTACGGCTGGGAAGCTTTCAGGTCAACTCGCAGATCGAGATAGGTATCTCTCATCAGCGAACCGAATCCACCGAGGACAGCAACCAGACAACACAGACATTAAGTGTTGAAACTCAGATCGAGTCCCAGTGGTCTCGCCACGAGCTTCGTTTGGAAACTCTTTTGGAGGCTGCAAGCCGTCGCGGCCTGAGAGCTCAGGACTGGACTGTAGGGATCGTTGCCAGTGGCAGACGTGACATCTCCAGCAGACTGTCTGCAAATGGTGAATTGCGTCTGTCTCACGATGTCTCGGAAGATGACCAAGACCAAACCAATTATGGCGCATCCGCAGGGCTGCGGATTGCCCCAGGCCCACTTGAGATGAATTTAAGGGGCTCTGTAGATTTACGCAGAGTTGGCGATCCGGTTGCAGGCTCCGATAATGGAAATGATTTCCGGGATCTGGAAGCTGAAGTACGGTTCGCTTACAACCGTGGAGCTATCCTCGCTCCATTTGTGGAAACACGCGCAACACATCGCCGCACCGGAATGATCGACGGGTTTGATGGCGATGCTACCCGGTGGGAATTGCGCACTGGTCTTCAGATCGATCGAGGAGAAAAACTGACGGGTGAGGTGTCCGTAGGAATCGGCCATATCAGACCAAAAGATTCTGAGCGTGACCATCTCAACGCGCTGTTGTGGGCCGCATCGCTAACCTGGTCACCCGTTCGCCTTACCACCGTTACGGCGACAGCATCCACCGGCCTGGAATTCAGTCAAACAACAGATCTGACCGCCAGTACCATGACCAGCGGCATCCGCTCCACCGACATTGCCCTGCGCGTTGAGCGCAGTTTCAACCATCGTCTCGATGGCTTCGCAACGGCCGACTACAATTACAGTGACTATGGCGATATCGACCGCAGCGACGAAACCATGCTGTTTTCAACGGGCCTCACCTATACACTAACGCCAGACAGCAGCCTGTTTGCGAGCTTCACCCATGAACGCACCCAAAGCAGTGGCAGCGATCAGGCGGAAGACGATGAGATAAATAACGGCTTGGCGGTCAGGCTGCAGATACGACACTAAGGGCCACAGCCTAAAGCCCCAGAATGATATCCAATTCAGCCCGGAAGCCACTTTCGATGTCTTTGCGGTCCAGAGCAAACGCTACATTGGCTGCCAAAAAACCGATCTTTGAGCCGCAATCAAATGTTTGCCCATGGAATTCCTGCCCGAAGAAAGACTGTGTCGACATCAATTCGACCATCGCATCGGTGATCTGAATTTCATTGCCTGCACCCGCTTTCTGGCGCGACAGAATGTCAAAGATTTCAGGCTGCAAAATGTAGCGTCCATTAATGAACAAATTGGACGGCGCTACGCTTGGATCTGGCTTTTCAACCATCTCTGAAATCTTGAAGGCACTGCCCCCACCATCAGGCACATCGTCGCCGACGCCTACAATACCGTACCGGTGGGTCAATTCCGGTGCACATTGCTCCACCGACAGAATATTGCCGCCAGTTCGCTCATATAAGCTGCACATATTAGCCAGGCACGGTGTCTCCGCCTTCATAACCATATCCGGTAGCAGCAAAGCAAATGGTTCATTTCCAACAAGGTCGCGCGCGCACCAAACCGCATGACCTAGGCCAAGCGGGAATTGCTGGCGCGTAAAACTGGAAGAGCCGGCTGGCGGCAAATCCCTGCGCAACTCTGCCAGGGCCTCGGTTTTTCCGCGCTCTTCAAGGGTCGCTTCCAATTCAACCTGAACATCGAAATGGTCTTCAATAACGCCCTTGTTCCGGCCCGTAACAAAAATAAAATGCTCAATACCGGCAGCACGCGCTTCATCCACCGCATACTGAATCACGGGTCGGTCCACGACCGTTAACATTTCTTTTGGCATGGCTTTGGTGGCCGGAAGAAAGCGGGTACCCAGACCCGCCACAGGGAAAACTGCTTTACGGATGCGCTGCGACATTATGTTGCCAAACTCCTATAGCACATGATTCTTCTCGTATAATCGCATGATGATCGAACCTGCGTTAACGATTTATTGGTAACAAAGCATTAACTATATGATTCTGTTGATACAGTTTAATAACAACGGTTTTAGCTTATGAAGAATGTTATGAAAAAAATTCATCTGCGTTTCCTGTCGGCTCTCTTCGCTGTTGCGTTTCTATTCCCTGCAAATGCTTATGCTGATGCTTTTGACAATTGGGTTCGCGATTTCTGGCCGACGGCACGCGCCGCCGGCGTTTCTGCAAGCACCTACAATGCGGCTTTCGCCGGTGTTCGCCCCGATGAGACAATCCTGAAAAGTGCCAGCAATCAGGCCGAGTTTGTACGCCCGATCTGGAGCTATCTTGACAGCGCCATTTCGGACAAGAGACTGTCGAATGGCAAACAGAAGCTGATTGAATATCGCTCAACTCTGGATGCCATTGAGGCGCGTTACGGCGTTGACCGCCATATTGTTGTTGCCGTGTGGGGCATGGAATCATCTTACGGCGCCGTGCTGGACAATCCAAAAATTGTCAAAAGCGTGATCCGCTCCCTTGCCACACTTGCTTATGCAGATCGCAGGCGCAAAAAATTTGGGCGCACGCAGTTGGTAGCAGCGCTCAAAATTCTTGAACGCGGCGACATCCACCCTGCCGGCATGACCGGGTCCTGGGCAGGCGCTATGGGACACACTCAGTTCATCCCGACAACTTATCAGGCCTATGCGGTTGATTTCGATGGCGATGGTCGTCGAAACATTTGGACCTCCATTCCCGACGCGTTGGGCTCTACGGCTGCCTATCTCAAGAAGATGGGCTGGCGTACTGGTGAAACATGGGGTTACGAAGTCGTCCTTCCCAGCAACTTCAACTATGAACTTGCTGATGAAAAGACCCAGAGAACCCTGGCAGAGTGGGACAGGCTTGGTGTTAGCCGCACCGGTTCCAGGAACTTCCCAAGGCCGACCGACAAGGCCGGGCTTTTCATGCCAAGCGGTGCAAGAGGCCCAGCGTTCCTGCTGCTTAAGAACTTCCGGGTGATCAAGCGCTACAACAACGCTAATGCCTATGCGCTTGCTGTTGGACATTTGGGAGACCGCTTGCGCGGCGGCGACACTTTTGCAAAAAACTGGCCGAGGGACGCCAAGCCCCTCACCCGGTCAGACAAAAAGGCATTGCAGCAATTACTGCAGGCCAAAGGCCTCTATAATGGTGCGATCGACGGTAAAATCGGGGCAAGATCTCGGGCGGCTATTCGTCAGTACCAGAATAAAATAGGCCACATTCCGGACGGTTACGCATCGACCGATATTCTTGGTAAGCTCAAGGGTAGCTAAACGCCCAACCAAGCAAGCGAACATGTGCGAGCCAGATCTTTAACAAGGTCTGGCTCGATTTTTTTGGCGCGTCGATAAATCGTGCTCCGGGTCTTTTGGCTTGGGCTGGCAGGTGTTATAAAAACAAAATCAAATCCAGCCCATATATGAATGAGTGGCATATAATGCGTAATCGGACCTGGAAATTCGGATCAAAACAGCTATCCCGCGTTGTCCTGATCGGCATCTGCCTGACAGTTTTAAGTCTGGTGGCAGAGCCTGCCACTGCTGCGTCCATGATCAAGCCATCCCTTCCCGCATCGGCCGCTACAGCTGGTCTGCCAGTGATACAGGTACAGGAAGGCGGATTTCTGAAACGTCTTTTCCGCGGCAGACGCGCCAAGCGTGAGCCGCAAAGGGCACAGCCAAAAGCGAACAGACCTAGCGTCAAACGCTCCCAGCCACGCCCGCCAGCGCAAGTCATACAAAGTGCGCCAGAGATCAAACAGGTCGACAAAAACCCGGATGCTCGCCGGATACTTGTACTGGGAGATTTCTTTGGAGCCAGCCTTGCGTTGGGCCTGGCCGAAAGTTTTGCACAGGACAGAACCGTCGCGATCGATTCATCAACCAACGGCACATCCGGCTTTGTACGCTACGACACGTTCAACTGGGACGCTCATTTGAGAACCGTTCTGGCAGATCCCGACTTAGGTGGCAAAGCTGACTTGATTGTCGTCATGATGGGCGGCAATGACCGCCAGTTCTTCCGCTCTCCAAAGCGCATCAGTCTGGACACGAATGAATGGCGCGAACAATATGAGGCAAATGTGGATGCCTTCGCCGAAAGACTGGAAGCGACCGAACTCCCGGTTATCTGGGTTGGTATGCCGCCGGTACGAGGGCCCAAAACCTCAGCGCACCTGGCCAATCTGACAACCACTTACAAATCGGAAGCTGAGGAAATCGGCGCGCGCTATGTCGATATCTGGGACGCCTTTGCCAATGAAGCAGGTATCTATGATGATAATGGCCCTGACATCAATGGCCAGCAAGCCCAGTTGCGGCGCAGCGATGGATTTGGTCTGAGCACAGCCGGGCGTGAAAAGCTCACCTTCTTCGTCAAACGTCAGGTGGATCGATATCTCAGCGGCAGTGGTGCTGTTGCGGGCACACCGGGCGGCGTTGTCTTTACCGAAGATGGCCCGGTTATTCCGCTCTCCGGTTTTGCCCTGGAGGATGCAATTTCTCTGAAGGGCGGCGTACCGCTGATCGGCCCACCGATGGACCCCGGCAAGCCTTGGGAAGAGGTTTCCAATGCGTATAACGTTCTGATCCGGGGTGTCGCTCTGAGTGCGCCAACGACCCGCGCAGACAATTTCTCGTGGC
>CAZOCA010000132.1:0-7544 GCA_964578105.1 uncultured Pararhizobium sp. | reverse complement strand
GTCAGCATTTCCTGCAGGGTGTAGGCAGCGCCATAGGCCTCAAGTGCCCAGACCTCCATCTCCCCGAAGCGCTGGCCACCAAACTGCGCTTTACCACCCAGCGGCTGCTGGGTCACAAGCGAGTATGGTCCAATCGAACGGGCGTGAATCTTATCATCCACAAGGTGATGAAGTTTCAGCATGTAGATGTAGCCCACTGTGACCTGACGATCGAACTGGGTTCCAGTACGCCCATCATACAGAGTGCTTTGTCCAGATCCGTCCAGCTTGGCTTTTTCCAGCATGGTCACCACATCGGGTTCCCGCGCACCATCGAACACTGGTGTTGCCATTGGCACACCGCGTTTCAGCGTATTGGCCAGTTTCAGCACCGAAGCATCGTCCAGATCAACAATATTGTCATTCTGGGCGTTCTCGCCGTAAATATCTTCCAGCATATTACGCAAAGGCTTGATATTGCTGGACTTCTGATAGTCACGAACCTGCTCGCCAATCTGCAGACCAAGACCTGCACAGGCCCAGCCAAGATGGGTTTCCAGAATCTGACCCACATTCATCCGGCTTGGCACGCCAAGCGGGTTGAGCACGATATCGACCTGTGTACCATTTTCCAGATACGGCATGTCTTCAATTGGAACGATGCGGGACACAACACCCTTGTTGCCGTGACGACCGGCCATCTTGTCACCTGGCTGCAGCTTACGCTTTACAGCCACGAAGACTTTGACCATTTTCATCACACCCGGTGGCAATTCATCACCGCGCTGCAATTTGTCGATCTTGTCGAGGAAGCGTGTTTCCAGCTCTTTGCGGCTGTCATCATACTGCTCTTTCAGAGCTTCCAACTCGCCCATGAGCTTGTCATCTTCGACAGCCAGCAACCACCACTGAGACCGTGGATACTCATCCAGAAGCTCATCGGTAACTTCCGTGCCCTTCTTGAAGTTCTTCGGTCCGGCAACTGCATTTTTGCCACGGATCATATCTGACAGACGGCTATAGACGTTCCGGTCCAAAATCGCCTGCTCATCATCACGATCTTTTGCAAGCGTTTCAATCTGCTCGCGTTCAATCGCCATCGCACGTTCATCTTTTTCGATGCCATGACGGTTGAAAACACGTACTTCAACAACGGTTCCGGTCACACCTGGTGGAAGACGCAGGGATGTGTCGCGCACATCAGATGCTTTTTCACCAAAGATCGCACGCAGAAGCTTTTCTTCCGGTGTCATCGGGCTTTCACCCTTTGGCGTGATCTTGCCAACCAGAATGTCGCCCGGATCCACTTCAGCACCGATATAAACGATACCTGCCTCATCGAGGTTTTTCAGCGCTTCTTCCGAGACGTTCGGAATATCGCGTGTGATTTCCTCAGGGCCAAGCTTCGTATCACGTGCCATCACCTCAAATTCTTCCAGATGAATGGAAGTGAAAACATCGTCACGTACGATACGTTCTGAGATGAGAATGGAATCCTCAAAGTTGTAACCGTTCCACGGCATGAATGCGACGAGCACGTTCTTGCCGAGAGCCAGATCGCCCAACTCGGTAGATGGGCCATCAGCGATGATGTCACCCTTCTTCACCTGCTCGCCAACTTCCACAAGTGGACGCTGGTTGATGCAGGTATCCTGATTTGAGCGCTGGAACTTCATCAGACGATAAATATCGACGCCTGATTTAGATGGGTCCAGCTCTTCTGTCGCGCGGATAACGATACGCGTTGCATCCACCTGATCCACAACACCGGTACGGCGCGTGGTAATGGCAGCACCAGAATCGCGCGCCACGACAGCTTCCATGCCGGTGCCCACAAACGGAGCCTCGGCTTTCAGAAGCGGAACGGCCTGACGCATCATATTGGAGCCCATCAAAGCCCGGTTCGCATCATCGTTTTCCAGGAATGGAATAAGCGCAGCGGCAACAGACACAAGCTGCTTCGGCGACACATCCATCAATGTCACGGCGTCCGCTGGCATTGACAGCACATCGCCTGACTTGCGGCATGTGACCATCTCATTGATGAAACTATTGTCGTCACTCAAAAGCGCGTTCGCCTGAGCCACAACATGCTTGGCCTCTTCCATAGCGGAAAGGTAGATAACAGTGTCGGTGACCTTGCCATCTTCCACTGTGCGATATGGGCTTTCGATAAAGCCATATTTATTGACGCGCGCGAACGTGGCCAGTGAGTTGATCAAACCAATGTTTGGTCCCTCTGGGGTCTCAATCGGGCAGATACGTCCATAATGGGTCGGGTGCACATCGCGCACCTCAAACCCGGCACGCTCACGTGTCAGACCACCTGGTCCAAGCGCCGAAAGACGGCGCTTATGGGTGATTTCAGACAAAGGATTGGTCTGATCCATAAACTGGGACAATTGGGAAGACCCGAAGAACTCACGTACAGCTGCCGCAGCAGGCTTGGCATTGATGAGGTCCTGAGGCATCACCGTGTCGATTTCGACAGAGGACATGCGCTCTTTAATGGCGCGTTCCATCCGCAGCAGACCAACCCGGTACTGGTTTTCCATCAACTCACCAACGGAACGCAAGCGACGGTTGCCAAGATTGTCAATATCGTCAATCTCGCCTTTGCCATCACGCAGACCAACCAGCGTTTTGACAACTTCCAGAATGTCATCCTTGCGCAGAACACGAACAGTGTCTTCAGCATCCAGATCAAGACGCATATTCATCTTCACACGGCCAACCGCAGACAAATCATAGCGCTCTGAATCGAAGAACAGAGAGTTGAACATGGCTTCCGCGCTTTCCATGGTGGGCGGCTCGCCCGGACGCATGACGCGGTAAATATCGAACAACGCAGTTTCGCGGCTTTCATTCTTGTCAGCAGCCAGCGTGTTGCGGATGTATGGGCCCGCATTCGCATAGTCGATGTCCAGAACGGGCACGTCATTGTAGCCCATCTCTTCCAGCAGAACGAGGTTCTCTTCGGTGATCTCATCACCGGCTTCAATGAAGATTTCGCCGGTTTCCATGGAGACGATCTCTTCAGCAATAAACTCACCGATCAGATCATCATTGCTAACCTTGAGCGCCTTGACGCCCTTCTCTGCCAAATCGCGTGCGGCGCGCGCAGTCAGCTTCTTGCCTGCCTCAACGATCACTTCGCCGCTATCAGCATCAATCAGGTCGACAACAGCTTTGGTGCCGCGCATCTTGGTGGCGTCAAACGGCTTGCGCCATCCATCCTTGATGCGGCTGAAAGTAATGATGTTGAAGAAAGTGTCGAGAATTTCTTCACTATCCAGACCAAGCGCAAACAAAAGCGTCGTAGCCGGGATCTTCCGACGACGATCAATACGCGCATGCACGATATCCTTGGCATCAAACTCGATATCGAGCCAGGAACCACGGTAAGGAATAATGCGGGATGCGAACAACAGCTTGCCGGATGAATGCGTCTTGCCTTTGTCGTGGTCGAAGAACACACCGGGTGAACGGTGCATCTGCGAAACAATCACTCGCTCTGTGCCATTCACAACGAAGGTACCATTGCCGGTCATCAGGGGCATGTCGCCCATGTAGACATCCTGCTCCTTGATGTCCTTGACCGATTTGGCGCCTGTGTCTTCGTCAATATCAAACACGATGAGGCGCAATCGTACCTTCAATGGCGCAGCAAAGGTGATGCCGCGCTGACGGCATTCTTCGACGTCATATTTTGGAGCTTCAAATTCGTACTCAACAAATTCCAGAAGCGAAGAACCGGCAAAGTCAGAAATCGGGAAAACCGACTTGAAAACCGCCTGGAGCCCCTCATCAGGTCGTTCTCCCGGCAATTTATCCGCCTGAAGAAACTGATCATAAGATGCCTTCTGCACCTCAATCAGGTTTGGCATGCTTGCCACTTCGCGAATGGAACCAAAGAATTTACGAACTTGTTTGCGACCTGTATAAGTCTCAGCCATTTGGCACCTCATGTAGTCCTAAAAACATATGTCATTTCAGACACTTGTTCAAAAATCCCGCTCAGAACAGCAACTCTGCGGGCCTTCAAAACAACTGTCTCTCATGCACATTCATCCGCATGTTGCGGAAGCCTGCGCCAGAGACGCGTAAAAGCGCTTTCAAAAAAAGCGCTTTCAACAGATCAAATCCGGACCGCAAGCGGCCCGGATTCAAATAAAACTTCGAACTTATTTGAGTTCGACAGTCGCGCCAGCTGCTTCAAGCTTGGCTTTGATTTCTTCTGCTTCGCCTTTGGCGGCAGCTTCTTTAACAGCCTTAGGAGCAGACTCAACCAGATCTTTTGCTTCTTTGAGGCCCAGACCAGTGATGGCACGGACTTCTTTAATCACGTTGATTTTCTTTTCGCCTGCTGCCATCAGCATGACGTCAAATTCGTCTTTCTCTTCGACAGCAGCTGCATCGCCAGCACCAGGAGCTGCTGCAACAGCAACAGCTGCGGAAGCGGAAACGCCCCATTTTTCTTCCAGCATCTTGGACAGCTCAGCTGCTTCCAGAACGCTAAGGCTCGACAGGTCTTCTACGATTTTTTCAAGATCAGCCATTTTTCAATTCTTTCAAGTTTATGTTGGTTTGAACCAAGAGAGTTAATTTGAATTCGGCCTTACGCCGCTTCATCCTTGCTGGCATAAGCTCCAAACACACGTGCCAGCTGACCGGCAGGTGCGTTGATGATCTGTGCAATGCGGGTTGCAGGTGTATTGATCATACCCACAAGCTTCGCACGCAGTTCATCAAGCGACGGCATGGAAGCAAGAGCTTTCACACCAGACGCGTCCAGAGCTGTGGCGCCCATTGTTCCGCCAAGAATGACAAGCTTGTCATTCGTTTTGGCAAAATCGGAAGCCACTTTTGGCGCTGCTACCGGATCTTCTGAGTAAGCAATCAGGGTTGGCCCCTGAAACAGATCCGCCATTTCGGCAGCGTCAGTACCTTTAAGAGCAAGCTTGGCAAGACGGTTCTTTGCAACTTTGACGGACGCACCCTGATCACGCATCTGATTGCGCAAGGCAGTCATCTGGGCCACGGTGAGACCGGCATAATGAGCTACAACCACACTGCCTGATGCGTTAAACACATCACCCAGTACGGATACCATTTCGGTTTTTTCCGCTCTATCCACTGCGTCTCTTCTCCATTTGACCTCTTGGGCGAAAATCGCCAAGGGGCCGGTTACGTTTGCCACCTCAGAACCTTTTGCAAGGCGCTGCTGCGGCGCGATATCCTGCCCCCTTGCAATACGAAACAGGCCCGTATTACGAAGGTCCGTTGGTTCAAACCAGTCAGGTCCCAAACGGAACCGGAAAACCGGTTATTCCCTATCTGTGCGGGCGATTTTTAAACCGTCACATTCTTGCAAATGATCTGGTACCAGCAGTCTCGGACAGGTTGCCATCCTTGCAGATGACCACCCCGCCAGCGAACCGGCAGGGAATTCTCAATACCCTTTAAGCGTTGGAAACGCTCGTAGGATCAACATGAATGCCAGGCCCCATTGTGGAGGTAATGGCAAAACGCTTTACAAAAGTGCCCTTGGCACCACTTGGACGTGATCTGGACACCGCATCGGCCAAAGCCTGGATGTTCTGAACAATCGCTTCTTCCGTGAAAGAGGCCTTGCCAACACCGACATGCAGAATTCCGGCTTTTTCAACACGGAACTCAACAGCACCACCCTTGGCTGCCGCAACAGCGGCGGCGATATCCATGGTTACTGTGCCGACTTTAGGATTTGGCATCATGCCACGTGGGCCAAGTACTTTACCCAGACGTCCAACCAGCGGCATCATGTCCGGCGTTGCGATACAACGGTCGAAATCAATTTTGCCCTTCTGGACTTCTTCCATGAGGTCTTCAGCACCAACTACATCTGCACCAGCTGCACGAGCCTCATCGGCTTTTGCGTCTTTCGCAAACACACCAACGCGGACATTACGACCCGAACCATTTGGCAGATTACACACGCCGCGAACCATCTGGTCTGCATGCCGTGGATCAACACCGAGATTCATAGCAATCTCGATAGTCTCGTCAAACTTTGCATTTGCATGCTGTTTCATAAGCTTTACCGCTTCTGAAAGATCATACAGTTTGTTGCGATCAACAGCGTCACCGTTGTTGCGAACTCTTTTACCTGATTTAGCCATTGATTCTACTCCGCAACCGTAAGACCCATTGAACGCGCAGACCCGGCAACCATTCGCATGGCTGCATCGATGTCATTTGCATTCAAATCCACCATCTTCGCTTCGGCGATTTCACGCACGGCAGCGCTCGACACAGAACCGGCAGATGTCTTACCTGGCTCTCCGGAACCTTTTTTAAGATTGGCGGCCTTTTTCAACAAGAATGAGACCGGTGGGGTCTTCATTACGAATGTGAAAGACTTATCCTGGAAAATAGTGAGGATAACCGGAATCGGCTGTCCCTTTTCCATTTCCTGCGTCTTGGCATTAAATGCCTTACAGAATTCCATGATGTTCACGCCGCGCTGACCAAGGGCCGGGCCGATAGGCGGCGACGGGTTGGCTGCGCCGGCTGGCACCTGAAGCTTCAGATACCCGGCAATTTTCTTCGCCATAGTTCACTCCATATCATGCCGGATAGTCCGGCGTTGGGTGTTCGTGGTTCGGATTAATCTGATGTGGCACATCAGACTCGCCTCCCACGACTTCAAAAACCAGATCAGCTTAAAGCTTTTCGACCTGATTATACTCCAGCTCAACCGGCGTCGGCCGGCCAAAGATGGAAACCGCTACTTTGAGCCTTGCACGCTCTTCATCCACCTCTTCAATATGGCCGCTGAAAGAGGCCAAAGGCCCATCGGATACACGCACTTGCTCGCCGATTTCGAAACTGATCGACGGCTTCGGACGCTCAACACCTTCCTGAACCTGCTGCATAATGCGCATGGCCTCTGCTTCAGGGATTGGCATTGGTTTATTTGCAGATCCGAGAAAGCCGGTAACCTTCGGTGTGTTCTTGATCAGATGAAAGGCTTCATCAGTCAGATCAACCTTGGCAAGAATATAACCGGGGAAGAATTTGCGCTCTGCGTCTACCTTGCGGCCGCGGCGCACCTCCACAACCTTCTCAGTTGGGACAACGATTTCTTCAAACTGCTCTTCAAGCCCGGCAGAAGCAACGCGCTCCATAATGGCGGCAGCAACCTTGTTTTCAAAGTTGGAATAAGCTTGGACAATGTACCAGCGTTTAGCCATGAAATCTTTTCCCTAGCGACCAAGAGTCAGAAGCAAACCAACGCCCCAACCCAGGACCTGATCGGCTAGAAAGAAGAAGATCGCCGCTAGGAAAACCATAATGAAAACCATCACTGTAGTGATGATCGTTTCACGGCGCGAGGGCCATGTCACCTTGGAAACCTCAGCACGGACCTGCTGAATAAATGTAAAAGGATTCGTTTTTGCCATAAAGCGCGCTCAAATAGACCAAGCGCGCTAGCATTAGGCCGGCGCGCTTATGTCATGACTAAGGTCAACGTTGATGACCGCCATATAAGGCAGCGGCCTGGAAGATACAAGCGAATAATG
>CAZOCA010000131.1:2993-7550 GCA_964578105.1 uncultured Pararhizobium sp. | reverse complement strand
TCCAATTCTGCCGCAGGCTGGGCAAACGGTATTCAATTGCTGTGATCACCAACGATATCTTCACGCGCGAGGACGCCGATTTTGTATCGCGCAGCGGTGCCATCGACAACGCCCGCATCATCGGCGTGGAAACCGGTGGATGCCCGCATACCGCGATCCGTGAGGACGTGTCGATGAACCTGATTGCGGTGGATCAACTGACCGAGAAATTCCCGGATCTCGACCTGATCATCATCGAAAGCGGCGGTGACAATCTTGCCGCAACCTTCAGCCCCGACCTGGCCGACAGCCATATCTTTGTGATCGACGTCGCTGGCGGTGACAAGGTTCCGCGCAAGGGTGGGCCCGGAATTACCAATTCGCCTTTGCTGGTGATCAACAAGATGGACATCGCAGCATCCGTCGGTTCCGACCTGGCAGTGATGGACCGGGACGCCCGCCTTCAGCGTGGCAGCCGGCCCTTTGTGTTCACCAACATGAAATCGGGCGAAGGTGTGGATCGGATCGAAACCTGGATCGACCAGGAAGTGATGATGATCGAAATGATCGAGTGAGGACTGATATGCAATTTGTCAAACCGGATCCGAGCTGGCCCATCGGCAAGCACGCACTGATGAACATCCATGTGGTTCAGCGCAATGGCCGCAGCGAAATAGACCCTAAAAGCTGGCGCATCCCGTTCCAGTGGCAGGGCAGCCACTATCAGGACGATGACGACCAGCCGTATCTGTTGCTGATAAACAGCGGCGGTGGCTATGTCGAAGGTGATGCTTCGGACCTGTACGGGCAGCTGGAACAGGGTACGCGCGCGCTGATTACCACCACCGCCGCCAGCAAGTTCTATAAATGCCTCGACGCACAGACTTCGCATGAGAATGTCTGTATCCGGGCCGAACCGGATACGCTTCTTGAGTTTTACCCCGATGAGTCGATCCCGTTCGCGCGTTCTCGGGTACAGCGGCGAATCTCGCTGCAGATTTCGGAAACCACCAACATGTTTGCCACCGACATGATCGCCGCTGGCCGGATTCATCATGCCGACGGTGAAGCTTTTGCCTTTGACGCCATCGATTCAGAGTTTCGGATTGAGGTAGATGGAGAGGTTCGCCTGCTAGACAGGCTTGTGGCCAAGACCCCCGATGAGGTGGCCGCTTTGCGGCGGTTGTGGAACGGTGCAACGATCATGGCCACGGTGGTCGCACACGGGGCAGGTCTGCCCGACGGTATCGAAGAAGAAATCGAAACGGAGCTCTCTGCACTGGAGCTCAATTCGTACGGTGCTACTCGGAACGACGGATTGGTGGTCTGCCGAATTCTGGCCGATGAGGCCTGGGCCTGTCATGAGGCTATCCAGACCTGTTGGTCGCTAATGCGTCCGTCCCTTGCCGGGAAGCCCGCCCGTCCGATCCGAAAGTGCTGAAATAGGCGACCGTCCCACGCGTAGCGGTTTCAACCCCATATCCGTAAAATCTGGGTGCCGCGTGGTTCAACTCGAACCGGTGGAGCTGCGGCTGTGTAGTGCTTGGGATGCTCGTAATCCGTCCTGGCAAACCGACACTACCCAAATGGGTAACTAGTGAGGATATCTGGCACTGATATGGTGATGAAGAAACATTATTGACTGGCAAGAAACATTATCGACTGAACCGTCACCACCCATAGGGGATTGAAAATGACAGTAAAAAAACAGAACAGTTTGCGAAAGTTGGGCCTGACAGGTCTCTCTTTGGGAGCGGCTGTTATCTTAAGCTTGTCCCAAGCATCCGCGAAGGACGACATCGTCCTGTGCACCATCGACAGCGTGTCGGGCGACTTTTCCATCATGTCTACTCCCAAGACCTACGGCTATCAGCTGGCGGTTAAGGAAATCAACGACGCTGGCGGCATTATGGTCGACGGCGAGATGAAGATGATCAATCACGTTTCTTATGACGGGCAGTCGGAGGTCGGCCGATTTCAGCAATTGGCGCAGCGCTGTATCTTCGAGGACGAAGCGGACGTGGTAATGGCAGGCTACACTGGTGCCGAGCGCGAAGCCGCCCGCCAGGAAGTCATCCGCAATGAAACCATCTTTTGGCACAACAATCAGGGCGAAGGCGGAATTGCCGACAAATATTCCTTCTTCTCCGGCCCCACGCCAGAGCAACAGGTGCTGCCGGCCATCAAATACATGGTCGAAAACATAGGTCCGCGAATGACCTTCATCGGCGCCGATTACAATTTCTGCCGCGCCATCGGTCAGTGGGTGCGTACGGCAGCCAACCTTTCTGGCGGAACGATCGAGATGGAAGAATACTTCCCCTTCGGCGTCTCTCAGTGGCAGGCAACTATCGACAAGATCCGCGGTATCGGTCCTGATTTCCAGGTTCACTGCCTGGTCGGTGGTGATCAAGTGCAATTCTATCCCCAGGCACAGGCCGCCGGTTTGTCCACGCCGATCTGGTCGAATGTAACCATTGCGGACGGCTACGAGCACAAGCGGTTCGCGCCGCCATCTCTGGCCAATATGTATGTGCCGCCAGCCTACATCGAAGATGTTGCAGGTGACGCCAGCGCCGAGTTTGTCTCCAAGATTCGCGCAATGTTCCCGGATACAGTTTATGTCAACGAACACGCGGCCTTTGGCTATGTGGCCGTGAAAGCCATGGCTGAAGCCTGGAAGAAAGCCGGAACTACCGAAACCGACGCTGTGATCGAGGCATTGGAAGGCGATATTTCATTGCCTGATGCTCCGGGCGGCCCTTGGATTATGCGCGGTGACCAGCATCATGCTGCCATGCACACATATCTGTTCAAGGTGAATGAAGATCATACTTTGAGCCAGATTTCAGATCTCGGTATGACCGAACCCACATTCCTCCAGGATATCGGTGTGAATATGCGCGAGGAAGCTCCGGGTCGTCAGTTCCTGCCGCCCGATAATCCTGCCTGGGCTGCTTTCTTCGAGTGAACGAAATAACCCGACAGCGGGCGGACTCTGTCAGAAACGACAAAACGGCGTCGAAAGATTGAAAGCATGGAAACCTACGGGCAACTTTTCAGCTATGTCTATCAATATTTCGACAATGCGTCATTCCTGATACTGGCCGCTGTTGGACTGATCCTGATCTATGGAATGATGGGCGTCATCAACATGGCGCACGGCGAATTGATGATGATCGGTGCCTATGTCGCCACCTTCTCGTTCTACGCGGGTGTGCCTATTCCACTGGCTGTTTTGTTGGCGGGTATTGCCGCAGGCCTGGCCGGGATGGTCATCGAACGCCTCATCGTTCGGCACTTCTACAATCAATTGCTGTCTTCGCTTGTCGTCACTTGGGGGCTGAGCCTGATCATCAGTCAGGGCGTGCTGCTGATCCTTGGACCTGCGACCATGAACATGCCAACCCCGCTGGGCAATTTCAGCGTTGGCACCTTCACTTTCGGCACCTACCGGATGGTTATGTTTGCTGTTTCGGTTGGGCTTATCATCGGCATCTGGGCCCTGTTCCGATACACAACATTCGGCAACCGTGCACAGGCTGCAATGGAGAATCCGCGCATGGCCGATGCTTTGGGCATCGACACAGCGCGCGTTTACACAATGACCTTTGGCCTTGGCTCGGCATTGGGCGGCATCGCAGGGGGTATGTTTGCGATGTCGGCGGCAATCTCTCCATTCTTCGGTCAGGCCTACACGCCAATCGCCTTCATTACCGTGGTGCTGGGCGGCGGCGCAAATGCTGTGCTAGGCTTGGCCTATGCAGCGACCTATCTGGCTGGCATTCAGACCGTCACCTCGAACGTCTTCAATCAGTATATCGGTTATGTGTCGATCATGGCTGCAGCCTTTGTCGCGCTGCTGGTGATGCCGTCGGGCATTTCAGATTACATCTTGCGCCGCCGCAAGCGCAAGATGCAGAGGTAAGCCGCATGAACAGTGCCGCCAAATTCTGGTCGGCCATAGCGGGTCGGCTGAACGGCCCACAGACGCTGGGTAACAGCCGGGTGTTCTGGCTGGCCATGCTTGCCGTGATTGTCGCGTTGATCTTTCTGCCTTATATGGCCTCGCGCTTTCAGGTCATCAATGCCAGCAACATGCTGATATCGTCGATCCTGGCCATGAGTCTGTGCCTGATCTGGGGATATGCCGGCATTTTGAGCCTGGGACAGGCCTCGTTCTACTGCATTGGCGGCTATGCCTTTGGCATTGTCGGCATCAACTTTATCGAGGCGCATGGCAATACACACCTTGCGCTGCTGGCCGGTATTCTGGTTCCGGCGATTTTTGCCGGCGTGATCGGCGGAATGATGTTCTACAGTCGGTTGAAGGGCGTTTATGTGGCGATTCTTCTGCTGGTCATGTCGCTGTTACTCGGGCTGTTCATGCGCCAGACCGCCGACCCCAGCTATGCTATTGGGGCAGCCGCGCTGGGCGGGATGAACGGATTGCGCGCCGCTGCTGCGGGCGATCCTGGTGTTCCGAGCCTGGTCTTCGGCTTTGCCGATCAAGTGCTGACGCTGGACGGCCGTCGCAAGGAGTTTTACTGGTTCGTGCTGGCGGTGATGGTGACGATC
>CAZOCA010000131.1:0-2983 GCA_964578105.1 uncultured Pararhizobium sp. | reverse complement strand
TGGAATGATGATTCTGGTTTCGGCCGGCAATCTGGTGACGATCTATCTCGGGCTCCGATGGCTGGTCAATTCCAGCTTTGGCTATGTCCTGCTGGCCTGCCGCGAGGGTCTGGAGCGGACCGAAACCTTTGGTTATGATGTGCGCCGGGTGCAGGTGATCGTATTCTGTCTGTCGGCGGCAATTGCCGGGCTGGCGGGATCTTTATACACGGCCTGGGGAACCTATATCCATCCTGATGGGTTCAGCGTCGCACCAAACATACTTGTGGTCATCTGGGTCGCCGTAGGCGGGCGCAAGGACCTGACCTCGGTTATCCTTGGCACCATCGCGCTGAGCTGGATCTCGATCAATCTCACCCAGTTTGGAGAAATTTCTCTGCTGGCCCTTGGGGTTATCCTGGTGCTCTCCATGCTGCTGGCACCTGAAGGAGTCATAACGACCCTTGGCAAATGGATCGGACGAAAGCTGCATGCTCGCGCGTCTGGCGCGCCCTCGCGCAACAGGAGTAAGGCATGACGCTGGATGCGCGCGCACCTGGACAAGATCTCACCGCCGACATCCAGGCAGAGCCGATCCTGGAAGTTCGCAACATCTACAAGATTTACGGCGGCGTTCATGCCCTGGACGGACTTTCATTGTCGGTCCCCAAGGGCGCAGTCCAGTGCCTTTTGGGTCCCAACGGCGCCGGAAAGAGCACTTTCTTCAAGATGATGATGGGCATCGAACGACCGACCTCGGGCCAGATATATTATAAGGGTCAGGATTGCACCCGGATGCCGGCCTTTCAAAGGGCCCGCAACGGGTTGTCGGTGAAATTTCAGGACCTGCGGGTCTTCGGTGAACTGACAGTACATCAGAACCTGTTCCCACCTTTGCGGCGTAAGCATCGCCCAGCAGAGATTCCTGACCGGATCGACCAACTGCTTGCCGATATCCGGCTTCCGGGCATTGATGGGATGATGGTCTCAGAACTGTCGCATGGACAGCAGCAATGGTTGGCCATAGCCATGTCGCTGGCTTCGGACCCGGATCTATTGTTGCTGGATGAACCAACAGCGGGTCTGTCGCCCGAGGAATCCGAGCAGACAGCCGCAATTATCCGCGACGTGAACGCGCGCGGTGTCACCGTGGTGGTAATCGAACACGACATGACATTCATCGAAAGCCTGAAGGCACGGACGAGCGTCCTGCATTACGGCAAATTATTTGCCGAAGGAACCTTCGAAGAAATCTCCCGGAATGAAGACGTCCGGCGGATCTATCTTGGGACGGCTTGAGGAGACGCGCGATGTCTGACCTTTGCATCAAATCCGTCACCTCCGGCTATGGTGGCGTGCAAATCATCAACGGTGTCTCGATGCAGGTAGGTGAAGGCGAGATCGTCGCGGTGATCGGGCGCAATGGGGTTGGCAAAACCACTTTGATGAAAACCATCATTGGCGATGTCACGACCGCCTCTGGAACCCTGACACTCGGGGATTTCGACATCACCCGACTGCGCCCCTCGCGGCGGGCCCAACTTGGCATCGGTTATGTGCCTCAGGGTAGAGGCATATTTTCACAGATGACGGTCAGCGCAAACCTGGCGCTCGGGCAAAACGTTGGCAGCGCTGCCGTGGCAAATCTGGAACGCGCCTTCACCTATTTTCCTGTGCTCAAGAAACGGCAGCTGCAATTGGCAGGCTCCATGAGCGGCGGCGAGCAGCAACAGTTGGCAATTGCACGGATTTTAGTTGGTAACCCCAAGGTCATTTTGCTGGACGAACCCTCTGAAGGCATTCAGCCGAACATCGTTCAGGAGATTGGTCGGACAATCCGGCGCCTGCGCGACGAGGAAGGCCTGACAGTGGTAATCGTCGAACAGAACTTGAATCTGATTCAGGCGTCAGCCGATCGCTGTGTCGTCCTGGACAGGGGAACCGTCGTCGCTGAAATTGCCCCTGAAGAATTGAGCAATCCCGAAACGGCGAAACGTCACCTTGCAATCTAACGACTCAGATCAAGCCGAGGTGAATGGCATTCGCAATCGCCTGGGACCGGTTTGTGGCATCAAGCTTGGCAATGGAGTTCTTGATATGCAGGCGCACGGTCTCGACCGATCGATTCAGGATCTGAGCAATCTCGGACGAAGTTTTACCGGCAGATGCCCAGGTTAAACACTCCTTTTCGCGCGGTGTCAGGTGAACGAATTTCGCAGTCTCGATCTGATTTTCATAGCCGCAATCGAGGATTGCCTTGGTAAACACATGCATGACCCGAAACAGCGGCTCGCGGGACCGCGCACGCACCTCTTCCCAGTTGTGACGTGAACTGTCGGCTATGAAACTCATCACCGCGAATCCGCGGAACGGCAGATGTACCGGCACTGTGATGCCACGTGACAGGCCAAAATCGCTAAGATAGTCGCAGGCCTTGAGTTGGCTCTGGGTCAGGTTCGGGTCCTTGCGAACTTCGTTCCACTCAATCGGCAGCGTGCCCTCGAAACAAGCCCGGTAATACGGGTCGATTTTCATGAACTCCTGCCAACCATCTTCCCAGTCTTTGGGAAAGTTTCGCACATTCAGCTTGAGTGGAATCCAGTCGCCATTGGGCAGCTTTGGCGCAACCGGGATATAACCGTACAGCGCCTGGGTGAATCCCATATCGGTGGCCAGTTCGGCGAGGAAGTTCAAGGCCTGCTGAAAATCATCGACTGCCATGACTTGATCGCGTAATTCGGTATTGGTTATCTGAAAAGCAGATGAAAGCATGACCGTTCCCCTTTGCTGGCGGGAAACGTGTTGCCCGGGGCCTCACAATCCCCGGTTTGCGGGGCAGACCAAGGGAGCGCTTCAACGGAATGGCTATTCGCCAAATTTTTTCTCGTAATACTCATTTTTAAAACTTTCCTACAAAGATAAATTTTACATAATTCTCAAACTTAGATTGTATACATTGGGTTGTTTTTTTAAAAATTTTGATAAACTATAATAGTATCATATT
>CAZOCA010000130.1:0-7595 GCA_964578105.1 uncultured Pararhizobium sp. | reverse complement strand
CCGCAAATCCGTCCCGGTCCTTTTGAACCGGTTCAGAAACACGATCCTGCAAGCTGCCGCCCAAGGTGCTTCCTCGGGCAATGCGTGCGACGCGAATGTGGGTGCCGCCCACATCCACGCCGATGGCGGTGTCAGCCACGCGCAGCATGATCGTCCAAAATGGCCTGAATTTCGCGCAGGCGTTTACTGGCAATATTTTCCAAACGGTCCTCGCAGGTAGCTGCATCCAAAGAGATGCAGTCCTTCCATAAAGCACGTCCGGCAATCACGCCAGATGCGCCATTCTCCATTGCTGTTGCCACCTGACCGATAAAGGTCTCGTGATCAACACCGGCAGACAACACCGCCCAGGGAACACCATCACAAAGTTCAGTGATCTTTTTGCAGGCCTCGGCATTGCCGGGGTATGGTAATTTGAGGACTTTGGAACCAAGTTCCAACGAAATCCGGGCGCTTTCCACAATCAGACCGGGGAAGGCTGCGGCGTAGTCGGCTTCAGATTCGCCATCCAGGCTGTAGGTCAGAATTTCGACCACCAAAAGCAGGTCTTCCTGCGCGAAATCGGCAATGCAATCTCGGATAATCTGAATGTTGACGTCATTCGCTTCCGGGCGATCAGGGCGTAAATAGACCATCAGTTTTGCTCCGGTGCCGCCCAATTCCCGCACGCGGCGGGCTGTCGTGCCTGGCACCAGCTTGGAAATACGATAGCCATTGGCATCGATGTCCCAACCCGACGCATCCAGCCCGACCAGCAGCCCTGTGTCGCGTGACAAAACTTTATCATCAACAACATCGGGTACCGCACAGACCGCATCAAGCAGCACGCATGACGCCTTGTTGGCAAGGTGGCTGACGATGCCGGCCTTCACCACGCCAAGGGTCGCTTCGTCGATGGCCGCCTGAGCTTCAGGCGTATCTGCAAGCACTTTGCGCATGCCGCCGCGTTGATCGCAGGCGACGACCATCATCAAACCATTAGCGCCACAAATCTGCTGGTAGCCGCGCCACTCTGACGTTGTCATATTTAATTTCATGCGGGTGATCCTCAAATCAGAATGTTGTTGTGCGCGCCGCTGGAGCAGCGTGTCGAATTAAATCCAAAAGATGCAATGAGGGGGTGAAACTGGTTCGCGATACTGCCCCTGGCCATATGATCACCGTTGAAGACCGGGATCGGTTTGGCATGCAGGGGCGATGTCACGCGTCCACCGGCTGAGACCTCCCTTGGCTGCACCAACCGCAGATATCATGTGGCTCTCTTGTCGAGATTCTCGTTTGACCTGCGGCTTATTGTGAATTAGCGGCAGTAGAAAATCATATCAACAACTTTTTTCAGAAATATATTTCATGAAACCTTTAGCTCATCCAATTGTTCAAGGATTTGCGAGGCAACGCGCGTATCGGTGACCAGCGCATTGATCATCCCGGATCGTGCCGCGCCAATGATGACCGGAACTTTCTCTTTGCCGGTGGCAATACCAATACTGAGGGGAACGCGTTGAAGCTGTTTGCGACTGAGGGCCATCAAATTCTCTTGACCGGACCAGTGCACCTCTTCTCCGCTCTGGTCGAAATAGTTGCGCACGACGTCGCCGACCACACGTTTGGCGTCCTTGGGTGCAAACTCGAAGTTCCGATTGCCGGATGAACGTTGGAAATCGCCAATCCCCATGATTGCCACGTCCACTTTCGACCACAGATTCAGCAATTGCAACGTATCAGGATCGCGCGACAGAACAGACAGCAACTCTGGTGAAACCATCGAGGGCGCGTAAAGAAAATGAGCTTCGCCCTGCATTTGCTCAGCGCCTTTTCGGACAAATTCATTGATTTGAAAATGCGATGCGGTTTCGTGCATTCCGCCTGATGTTGGCACAACAACAACATTGGGTATTCTGGGAAGACCCGCTGCAATGACGCTTTGAACTGCGCGGCCCCACCCGATTGCTATCACAGAGCCCGGTGCCAGCTTGGCCTCGTTGAGCAAGGAGCCGACCTGAGACGACAATGCGGCAGGCTTGCCGCTTTCCAGCACGCGAACCGCGTTTAACCCCAAAGCTATCTGCAATTTGTCGCCCAGTGCGTCGGTCTCATCAAGATCCGCAACTTGAATGCGAACGATACCTTCCTCACGTGCATGAGAAAGCAGGCGCGACACTGTCGCGGTAGAAACCTGCATGCGCTTGGAGACTTCCAGTTGTGATAACCTTTCGATATAATGTAACCGTGCTGCGGCATGCATGAGGCTTCGGTTCAGGAGTTTGGTACCTTTCGGTCGTCCAATCATCGTCAGGCACCTTTGTGAAATATATTTCTGATATTTACTTCTTGCAGTAATTCGCTTTGCAGGGCAACTTACATTTCGTCAAAAGTCCATTTTGACTCGTCATGGGTAAATCCCAGACGTCTAATGAAGCGGCTCCAATATGGGCCGTAACTCCTAGGGAGGAATCTATATGCGGAATTTTATTAAATCCACACTACTCGCGGCAACGCTGAGTGTTTCATCAATGGCGCATGCGCAAGAAGACATCACGATCACATTGATCCCTGGTCTGACCACAGACGCCTTTTACATCACCATGAATCGTGGCGCACAGGCGGCTGCCAAGGCTCTTGGCATCACTGTTGACTTTCAGGGTGCCGAAGAATTCGATCCAGTTTTGCAAACCCCGGTTCTGGACGCCGTCATTGGTCGCGGACCAGATGCAATCCTGATTGCGCCAACCGATACCACACAGATGATCGAGCCTCTGCGCCGCGCACATGAAGCTGGCATTGCGGTTATTACCGTTGATACTTTCATCGACGATGGCAAATATCAGGATGGGCTTGGCGACGCCGATTTCCCTTATTCTTATGTTGCTTCTGACAATGTCGGTGGTGGTCGTATGGCTGCGCAGTTCATGGCTGCTGAAATCGGCGGTAAGGGCAAGGTCTACGTGTCTAACGTTCGCCCAGGCATTTCAACAACAGATCAGCGCGAAGAAGGCTTCAAAGCTGAAATGGCTGAAAACTTCCCAGATGTTGAAGTTCTCGATACTCAGTACAATGAGAATGATGCCTCACTCGCCGCCTCACAATTCCAGGCGGTTTACGCACGCCATTCCGACATTGCGGGTGTTTTTGGTGCAAACCTGTTCTCCGCTTTGGGTGCCGGTAATGGTGTTGAAAGTGCGAACAAGGCTGACGAGATTACTGTGATCGCATTTGATGCGCCGACCAGTATCGTCAACAATATCTCGTCCGGTCTTGTAGATGCAGCTATCGCGCAGCATCCTGCTGAAATCGGATATTTCGGTGTAATGGCGGCTTATGCTGTGCTGACCGGCAATTCAGTTCCAACCACAATCGGAACCGGGTTCACTGTGATCAATGCAGAAAACGTCAATGATGAAAATATTGCAAAATACATCTATTCCGAATGACGAATACTGACATGTCAAAAACAAGAGGGGCTTCATTCGTGAAGTCCCTACTCAACGCTTGGTCGTGGCTGTTCCTTGTGCTCATCCTCGGCTTTTTTGAAATCTATGCACAGACCCAGACAGGCAACACATTCCTGTTCCGGATCTACAATATTCAGTCAATCTCGGTTGCAGCGTCGCAAATTCTGCTGCTCGCTCTGGGGCTGACACTGGTCATCGTCGCCGGACATATCGATCTTTCAATTGCTTTCACAACCGGTTTTGCAGCCGTCACGATGGCTTTGGTCATTCGATTTGTCGGACCTGAGGCCGGTTGGTTCACGGTGATCCTCGCCATGGGCGTTGGTTTGATGGCGGCCATTACCGTGGGATTGGTCAATGGGTGGCTCGTGGCACAGCTGAATGTGCCGAGTTTCATCGGGACATTGGGCACTTACGGGATTGCGCGCGGTGCCGCTTTGATTGTCGCCGGCGGTGCCACTGTGTCGATTCGCAGCGATGAGGCGCGGGTTCTGGGCAATGGCCATATTCTTGGCATCCCCATTCCGGTTGTCGCCGCCGTCGTACTGGCAGTCATCTGTCACTACGTGTTGACGCATACACGGTTCGGTGTTCACACCTATGCGCTTGGTGCCAGCAGGGCATCGGTCGAGCGCGCTGGCGTGGATGTCAAACGCCACCTGGTTTATCTGTTCGTCATCTCAGCGATCACCGCTGGTGTTGGCGGCCTGATCTATACCAGCCGTTTCTCGGCAGGAGCCGCCAATGCAGGCGAGCCAATACTGCTCTATGCGGTGGCGGCTGTGTTCATCGGCGGGGCATCTCTGACCGGTGGGCAAGGCACCATCATCGGCACTGTGATCGGGGCATTCATCATTGCCGTCATCCAGTTTGGGCTCGTCTTTTGTGGCCTGCCGCCCTACTGGCAATTTGTTGCTGTCGGGCTGGTTATCATCGTGGCCGTTCTCGTCGATCAGTCCAAGGGCAGACTTGTCGGAGGAAGCTCATGACGACGATCCTCAAAGTAGACGGTCTCAAGAAACGATTTGGTGGCAACGAAGCTGTCAGCAACGTTTCCTTCGATGTCAATGAAGGTGAATGTGTCGTGCTGGCCGGTGACAATGGCGCTGGGAAATCGACCGTGATTAAAATGATCTCGGGCGTCTACCAGCCAACTGCCGGACAAGTGCATTTTGATGACACGGTCCTGACCGGAAAATCTCCCGAAGCTGTGCGCAGCCTGGGGATTGAAACGATCTATCAGGATCTTGCATTGGCCGATAATCTGGATCCTGGTCTGAACCTTTATCTGGGGCGGGAAAAGACGCGCCGGATCTTCGGGATTTCGTTTCTGGACCGTAAGGAAATGCAGCGCAACGCAGTTGAGGTGATGAAAAGCCTTGGCATTGTGGTCCCTGATCCGTCAGCCCCCGTGCGCGAAATGTCCGGCGGACAACGCCAGGCCATTGCCATCGCACGTGCGATCCACTGGCAAGCCAAGCTGGTCATCATGGATGAGCCGACAGCCGCTTTGGGTGTCCCAGAGCAGCGCGAAGTCATGGCTCTGATCGAGCGACTGAAGAAGAAGGGCGTGGGTATCATTCTGATCTCGCACAATCTTCCTGACATCTTTGCCGCTGCAGACCGCATAATCGTTCTGGCAAGGGGGGTTGTCGCAGGTGAGCGCAAGCCTTCCGAAACGAATGATGAAGAAATCGTCCGGATGATGATGGGTGCCACTTTGTGACACCGACACGATATCCGGGCGAATCGCGCCCCGCCCCTTTCTCCCAGGGGGGTGGGCGCGGACCTGACAATGGTCTGGCTTGAGTTAATTACACTGTTTCGTAAAAGTTGTAAAAGCCGATTGATGCCAATTTCCGCGTGAACCTGTATAGTGGATGACAGGCGAAGCACTTAAGGAGATTTGGTATGCAAAATCCGAAGCGCGAAGTAAAAGTCGTCGATACGGGAGGGCGTGTCGGATGGATTGTGGCCGGGATTGTAATCTGTCTGCTGTTGGTTGGCGGCTATGTTTTCCGAGATACAATTTTCGGCGAGCCATCAGATGATATCAATATCAGCGTTGATCCTCCTGTAGAATGACAGACGGCAGCCACAAATAATTATCTGGGTTTGAGCCAACCTGTCAGGCACTATGACGGCCTGACGGACTGTCTGATCGTAAATCCCGGATATCAAAAGAAGATGCTGTGGAACATGCCGCAAAGAACTCAGAGCCCAAAACGCCAGAACATGAAACGCCAGAGCATCAAGACAATGACGTGATGAAGGATGAGGCAATTCGGCAGAAGGTCAGCATGGCCAGATCACCGATGAAATTGTCTTTGACCAGCCTTTGGGCGGTGCTGAAACGGGCTATCATCCGCATTTTTGAAACAGATGTATCACTGCGTTGCGCCGGTGTTGCCTTCTTCGGGTTTCTGTCTCTCTTTCCTGCTGCCGCGGTAGGCGTTGCCCTGTATGGCCTGATTGCAGACATTCAGACATTGAATCAGCAAATGTATCTGGCGGATCAGTTCTTACCATCCAGTGTCACCGAACTGTTCACAGAACGGCTGCAGGCTATCATCACACAAAGTGATGAAACACTGACTCTGGGGCTTGTCATCAGTCTGGCGCTCGCTTTGTGGAGCGGGTCGCGTGGTATCAATGCGCTCGTCTACGCATTGACCAAAGCCTATCGCGAAGAAAATCAGCGGGCCTTCTTTCTGGCCGCAGCAATTTCCATCGGCCTGACCATTGCCGCATTTCTGATTGGTATGCTGGTGCTTGGAGCCGTCGCCGTTTTACCGGCCATCACGACGTTCCTGCCAATGCCAATAGAAGCGGAAACATCGGCGCTCTGGCTTCGCTGGCCGATTGTGGCACTCATCGTTTTGGTTGCGATTGCCTATCTCTACAAAACCGCCCCTCATCGCCGGGATCCAAAATTGCGTTGGGTTTTTCCAGGAGCCGTCGCCGCCACATTGCTCTGGCTCGGCGGCTCGATTGCGTTTTCTTTCTACATCGAAAACTTTGCAAATTACGGCGCAACTTTCGGGTCCATTGCCACGGCTGCCATTCTCATGCTGTGGCTGTATTTTTCCGCCATGGTCTTTGTCAGCGGTGCTATTTTGAACGCTGAGCTGGAATTGCAGACCCTTCCCGACACCACAATCGGTCCGGATGTGCCGAAAGGGGAGAGGCACGCTTACGTGGCCGATCAAGTGATCCCGTCACTGCGGAAACCGAGTGATAATTGACGCCTGACCAGATCATGACTAAGCACATTGATGGGTAGGCTCCCGATTGAGCGCCTTCGGGCCTGATTTCAGAGAATGTCATCCGCATTTGAGCGGGGCACAGCTGACAATTCGGCAGGATCTGAAACGGCTAACGGGGAACAGCCCAAAATGGTAAATCTCAAGATAGCAGTGCAGCTCGATTACAAGCTGCCTCGACCAACCGATATTTTGGCCCAGATTCAAGTTCCCGACCTGGCTGATCAATCTGTCAAATCGCAGAGTTTTTCGGTTCTGGATGCAACGCATTCCGCAGATGTTGTCGCCGAAAACGGGATGGGCGTTCGGACCTGGATTCGCGTCGAAGACAGGTTTCGTTGCGACTATGCCTGCACCGTTTCCCTCGACCGCCCGGCCCTTGACATATCCAGATTGCAATCTGTGCCGCCGCATTTGCTGCCAGGGGATACAGTGCGCTATCTCATGCCATCGCGCTATTGTCCGTCGGACGAGTTTCAAAGTGTTGTGACGGCAGAATTTGGCGACTTGCCTGGTGGGCAACGGGTTGCAACCATGAGGGATTGGATTTTCGACAAGTTCGAATATGTTCCAGGCGCAAGCAGCGGCCAGACGACAGCGCTCGATTCTTTCGTTCAGCGGCAGGGTGTGTGTCGCGATTATGCCCATGTTCTCATTGCGTTTTGCCGTGCGTCCGCTATTCCAGCGCGGTTTGTGAGTGCCTATGCGCCGGATGTTACGCCGCAGGATTTCCATGCCGTTGTCGAAGTTTTTCTGGAGGGAACGTGGCATTTGATGGATTCCACCAAAATGGCGCACGCCACTGACATTGCCCGTATCGGAGTGGGAATGGATGCTGCCGAGGTCGCTTTCCTGTCGTCATTTGGGCCGATGACATTGG
>CAZOCA010000129.1:824-7623 GCA_964578105.1 uncultured Pararhizobium sp. | reverse complement strand
TATTCCGCCGGTGAAATTGATGGCGCTGCTCTTGGTTTTGCTGCACTGACCTCGTTTTCCAGTTTCCGCGAAGAGGCACCGGGAACTGCGCATAGCGGTGCGATCAAGCGATAGAAGACGGGCGTCAGAAACAAAGTGAAAATGGTGGCAAAGCCAAGCCCGCCAACCACTACCCAGCCCACTGCTATACGGGCTTCTGCGCCCGCGCCGGAGGCAAACACCAATGGCAAACCGCCAAAGACTGTGGATATCATCGTCATCATGACCGGTCGGAACCGCAACCGAACAGCGTCTCTGATGGCGCTGTCGACATCCTGACCCTGCTCGCGCAACTGATTGGCGAACTCGACAATCAGAATCCCGTTCTTGGCCATGATACCGATCAGCATCACCAGTCCGATCTGGCTGTAATAATTCAGCGATCCACCGGTCAAGGAGATCGCCAAGACAGCCGCGGCCAGACCAAACGGTACTGTCAGCATGATGATAATCGCGCTGCCAAAACTCTCAAATTGTGCAGCCAGCACCAAAAACACGATCAGCAGCGCAATGCCGAACACAAGCATTGTGCTGCTCTGGCTTTCATCCAGGGCAGCCGCCTCTGCCAGAAAGATGATGCCCATATCAGCGGGTAATATCTCGCGGGCGAGTTCCTGCGCGCGCGCCGCTGCTGCGCTCAAATCCACCCCTGTGGCCATATTGCTCTGAACTGGCACGGCCCGGTCTCCGCCCTCTCGCGAAAGAGTTGATACAGAGGCTGTCTGTGTGAGCGATACAGCCGTTGATAGAGGGACATAATTTCCAGACGCCGTCTGGACGAAAATGCGTTCCAGATCGCCCGGGTCATTAATAGGTGGACCGGCGGGTAACAGCCGAATGTCGACTTCCTTGCCCTCCACAATAACAGTGGCCGCAGTGGAGCCTTCGCTCATAGTGTTGATAATTGAGTTGATGGTGCTGACTGACAGGCCAAGCCTGGTCGCCAATTCCCGATCTATGGACACAGATACCAGAGGCTGGCTTGTGTCATATCCCAGTTGGGGATTGACGAACACATCTGTTTCCTGAGCCATGGCGTTGACCAGTTCATCACCCGCCACCACGATGGCATCGTAATCATTACCAGTCACAGCGAACTGCAATCCACGTCCCGCACCGCGAATGCCAAGGCTGTTGGGCGTTCGAACTGACAGGGTAAGCCCCGTAATTCGTTGGAGCCGCTGATTTATTTCACTTGCGATCGCCTGTTGGCTGCGTTCGCGTTCGTCCCAATTCTGCAGCCTGATAATAATGAAGGCTGAAGATGAGGACCCGCGCCCAACCAGCGCAAGAACTGCCGCCATTTCACCGCTCTCAATATAGGGCTCCAAAATGGTCTCCACCTGACGCACCTGACTGTCCGTGAAACTCAGACTGGCACCAGATGGCGCGCGCGAGGAGATGATGAAGAACCCGCGGTCTTCACGAGGGGTAAGTTCAGATGGCAAAGTGAAAAAGCTGCTTGCGGCAAAAATGGCAAAAGCGATGGCAATGCCAATAATGACAATGGGCAAGCGCAGCGAGAATCCCACAATCGCTTCGTAGCCACGGGCAAAAACACTCTCGCGGGGCTGTTTGCCCTCGTCTGATTTACTGTCGCGGCCCGGATCGAGAATAGCTGCCATTGCCGGAACAAGGGTCAATGCAACGACCGAAGACAGCGTGACACAAAATGCCAGCACAAATCCGAACTCGGAGAAGATACCACCCGCCTGCCCTGGCAGAAATGAAATCGGAATGAAAACAGCTGCCAGTGTGGCCGTTGTTGAAATGACCGCGAAGAACACCTCATTCGTTCCTGCTGCCGCTGCCGCGCGTGGCCCCATTCCCGAGCGCCGTTTCCGCACGATGTTCTCAACAACCACAATCGCATCATCCACCACCATTCCCGTGGCCAGAACAAGAGCCAGGAGAGAGATCGTGTTGATGGAGAAGCCGACCAGCCATATGGCAGCCAGTGTACCTGTCAAGGCAACAGGGATCGCGATAGCGGGGATCATGGTTGCAGTGAAGGACCGCAAAAAGACAAAGATCACGCTGATTACAATCAAAATCGCCATTGAGATCGAGAAAACGACTTCCGCAATCGACTGTTCGATGAAAATTCCATCATCCGAGTTTACAATCAAGCGGATGCCATCAGGTAATTCGCTCTGCAATTCATCAACTGCGGCACGTACTTCTTTCGAAATGGCAAGCGTGTTGCCAACAGACTGACGAATAATGTTCAGACCCACGGCACTTTCGCCATTGACCCGAAACAGGGTCGAACGCTCACTGGCTGTAAGTTGAACAAAAGCCACATCACTGATGCGCGTATTGCTGTCGATCAGAATGTTGCTGATGGTTGCGGCATTAATCAGTGGGTCAGCGCTGCGCATGACCACAGATTGCGCGTCAGAATCAAGGTCTCCCAACGGATCAGTCGCCCGTAATGTGGATAATGCCTCTTCCAGATCATCCGGTGTCAGGCCGCGCCCGGTAAGCGATATCATGTTAACATGAACCTGATACTCGTTGACCTGATCGCCCGCGATTTCAACTTCGGATATGCCCTCAATAGTCGACACGCGATCGGAAACAGCTCCTTCTGCCAACTCGGTCAGAGTTTCCAGGCTGGTGCCTCCCAAAAGAGCAAGACGCATGATCGGGTCGGCATCAGAATCATTTTTCGTTACTGTTGGATCGTCGATGTCATCCGGCAATTGCCGCAAAGTGCGTGCAACAATTTCCCGGGCCTCATTGGCAATATCATTGATTTCGATACCATCAGAAAACTCCATATTGATGCGGCTTCGCCCATAGCTGGACCTGGAGGATACGCTTTGCAGTCCTTCCAGCGCTGACAGCGCATCTTCCAAAGGTGTTGTGATTTCCGTATCAATCGTCTCCGGCGCCGCGCCGTCATAGGTCGTGTTAACCGACAGAACCGGTCGATCAACGTTGGGCAATTCGCGCACGTCAACAGAGTTGAAGGCTGCTAATCCGGCAACGGCAATCAGCAGATTGATGACAAGCGCAAGAATGGGCCGCGCAATAAATAATTCTGCAAAGCCGCTGCGTTTTTTGGGGGCGGTTTCAGCACTCATGAACCAGCCTCAGACGTTTGGGGCCGATTTTGATTTTGGCCGGGAGTCCGTGCAGGTCTGTTTGCGCCTCCACCCCGTTGATTGAGTTGTTCCTGCGTGACGATCTGGGATCCTTCACGCAGTTTCTGGACGCCCTCAATGACGATCTGGGTGCCATCTTCAAGATCAGCGTCCAGCCAGACCATGTCATTCTCACGTGAGCGCACGACAACAGGAACCTTGATGACTTTGCCGTCATTGGCGACCCATACGGTTGCACCTTCACGGCTCCATGTCAGCGCCGATACAGGGACACTTGGCAGCGGGTCATTGGTATTGCTGACAAGGACGTTGACAATAGAGCCAGGTTGAAGCACGCGCCCCACATTGGCAAACCGCGCCCTTGCCCCGATCAATCGGGTTTGAGGGTCGATTTCATTGTCAAAGGCTGTGATCTCGCCTTCCAGAACCGCACCTGGTCTGGAGGGGGCTGTCACCTGGACAGGATATCCGGGTCGTAGTAATTCACTCGCTCTATCTGGAAGAGTGAACTCCACCGTCAGGTTGTCGGTATTGGTCAGCGTTACCAGTTCAGTGCCTGCATTCAAAAAAGCGCCCACCTGCACATCCGTAAGGCCGGGCGTCCCGTCAATGGGCGCAACGATGCTGCGTTGCGCCAAGTCATAATTCGCCTTGTCCAGAGCAGCTTGCGCGATATCAACAGCCACCTGCGCATCAGCAAGTGAGATGTTGGTTAGTGTTCCAGTAGACGCCAGCTTTTCATATCGGGACAGCGTCTCCTGCGCCTGTCGCAACTGAATTTGCGCGGTTCTAAGAGCAATTTTCTCCAATTCATCATTGAGAGAAACCAGCAAAGAACCTGCCTTTATCCTGACATTTGGCACCATATGAACAGCCGTGACGCGACCACTGGTTTCGCTGAGCACCCGAACACGGGCGTCGGCCTGTACATTGCCAAGTGCACTGAAAAGGTCCGTATACGGTTCCACATTGACCGATGCCAATGTGACCGTTGAGGCTTGATTACCGCCCCTGCCGCCACGACGCTGCCCTGCTGGGCCAGCCTGTCCAGTCGGTGAACTCGCATTGGCTTGTTCGGCTGATTCAGAACCGTCATAGACAAAGGTGAAAAAGTAGGTGCCACCAATCAAGGCAGCGGCGATAAGGAGGGAGAGAAGGTGTTTCATAATGTTGTTTTATTCCCTCGCAAAGCAATAATAGAGGCCATCACCGCCAGTTCCGCGCAATGCTTCAAGGCCGCACCCTCGGGATCCGTGTGCAGCATTCCAAGAGGTTGGTTCAGCGCCGCCACCCTGACGGTCATGATGCCCAACCATGGCAGAACCTTCTCCGCTGCTGGTCCAGAATGAGCAGGCATCTCCAACCAGAGTGCCGTCAGCATTGGAACCGGTCAGTATGTCGTGACGATTGGGGGAATCTCCGCGTCCATTAACAAGTGCACCCGTTTCATCAAGCGAGTTTTCCTTGCTCAACTTGTTGTCATCGCTGTGCAGATCATCAACATTGAGAGCAACAATTACGCCCTTGGCATTCGTCCAGGGGCCTTCCCCAATGCGATCGCGTGCATTTTCCGCATCCGTTGACAAATAAGCCCGCCAGGATTTTCCTGTCACGCCCGCTGCCTCGGCAAGCGCTCCACAATGCGCATCTGCGCCAGCAAGGCCACCAAGATCCGCACCATTTCCGGGGTTTACACTTGTTATGAAGAAACTCATATCCGCGTCTTGCGCCTGAATATAGCTCATCGTGGCCAGGACCATTGTCGTTGTCAGAGCAAATTGTTTGAGCATCATGTAAATCCTTCGGTTTGAGTTTCCGGAAATTGATGGTTCAATTTCAGCGGCGTCTGCAATCAGGGAAATGGGTCCTGCAACGGTTCAATCGGCCCGTCCCTGGACCATTCGGATCAGCACCGAATCCCGATCCACAAAGTGATGTTTGAGCGCCGCTGCGATATGAATGGCAACGATAAAGGCAAGCGTAAAACCAGCATATCTGTGGGTGTAGCCAGCAATGCCACTCAACCAGGCAATTTGGGCCTGCGCCGGTATCGAAAACCAGTTGAACACAGCAATGGAACGTCCATTAAAAAGAGTGGCAACAACACCGGAAATCGGCATGATGAGAATGCCTGCAAGCAGAGCCCAATGAGAGACCTTTGATGCGATCTCCTGCCATCGAGGCATGGTGTTGTCATCGGATTTTGGAAACCCCTGGATAACACGCCACAAAACACGCCATACACCGTAGATCAGCACAAGAACGCCAACGGATTTGTGAAGATCGATGAGCCAACGCTTATCCTCTCGCGCTAAACCGCCAAACTCCAGAAAAAGTCCCACTGCAAGCATGCCAATAACCGCGATGGCGATCAGCCAGTGATTTAGTCGAGAAATCAGATCATAACCAGATGGGCTGTGCATATTGCTATCCTTGTTATCTTTGGCGTAGTTTCAGGACTTACGATTTCATCTGGACATATGGGTTCAAAATAGTTTGTGTCTTATGGTCAACCCAAATGCGTGACACATATGGAAAATGACGCGACTTGTATAAAGAACGCGACTTGGGGGGACGCTAAAATGTTTTGGTCAAATACTTTACGATTCAAACTCACAGAAGGGATTGAAACTCATTGACCAATTCCATGTTAACACTCTAACAATGAGCATGAAAAAACAAGGCTTTTTACTTCACCCCCTATTACATTCTGGTAATCTGGTGGAAGACAGGTTGCGCGTCCGTTTGGCGCCATATGGTATTCAACCAAGACAAGCGCGTGTGCTTGAGGCGCTTAGCCGTATGGGACCTGTTTCACAGGTAAAGCTTGCGCGCGAATTTCATATTTCAGCGGCCAGTATGAGCACCATGAGTTCACGCCTGATCGCAGCAAATCTGATTAGTCGGAAGCCCAATTCAAAAACGGCGCGAAGCAACATTCTGACCCTTACCGGTGAGGGCCGAAAAATGCTTATGGAAATACACAATGCCTGGCATGACATGGATCAGATCATTGTGGATGCATTGGGCGCTGAGCGTGCACAAACCTTTGGTGATATGGCACGCGAACTGCGAAACAGCCTGGGTGGCCGCCGACCGGGTGGAAAGCACACCGATACAGAAGACGAAGAATCTGCTTGAAACGCCCGTCTTTCAGGCCTCTATCTATCAGGCCTGTGATCTGTAAGCACTTGAGCTTTTAAACGCGGCCCAGAGTCCAGCGAACGATTGCGATTATCACTTCATCCATCGCCTCATCAAGCGCAAAGACCGCATCTTCCAGACTGTCTGTCGGTGCGAAAGCGCTGGCGTTGAATTCTCGCGTCCCGGCGACTTGGCCGGTCCGGTCATTCACGATTTTAACAGAGATATCGATATCGGCAGACTGGGTGATGGCATCAAATTCGAAAGCCCGCAAATTCGACAGAATTTGGTAGTCGATCACCAGACCATCACCGGGTTTGCCAACTGCTTTGGTTCGGCCCGTTGATTCAAAGGATTCCAGTATTTTCGCCTGTAACAGTCTTGGCAGAGTATCTGCCCATTGTGCCTGCGGAAAATAGTTCAGCTCCGAGGCAGATGGCCGGACCACAATTCCGTTTCCGGCAAGGGCCTGCAACGCGCTTGGCTCGACAATAAGTATTTGTCCG
>CAZOCA010000129.1:0-814 GCA_964578105.1 uncultured Pararhizobium sp. | reverse complement strand
GCCCCGCAGCTTCGAAATATCGGTCGGTGCAGACAGATCAAAGGTTCGCGATGGCGGGGGCGAAATCAAAATACAACCGGAAAGACCCAGGCTCAGCGCAGCGGCAACCAACAGTCCTGCGCCCGGTTTGCGAGCTTGCATCGGTCGGTCAGTCAAAGGCGTCTGCGTATCTTGTTTCGTATCAAAGGCCAAAGCCAACTCGCTATCACTTACAGAGTCTGGAGAAATACCCCCTTTGCTTTTGGACAGAGATTCCCAAGAAATCAAGCGCCTGCGCCTTTTTCAGACACGACTGTTGCAAGAATCACCCGGTTCCAGTGCATAAATCGGGAATATCTCAGCGTCTTGGCCGGCCATTGTATTCCGGGACGCCACCACTGCCTGAAATGAACTGCCGTGGATTGCTTTCCAATTGCTGCAGCAAGCTATTAAAGCGACTCATAGCGCGCCTGCCATCTGCAATCAGGCCGTCCAGATTACGCAGTCCTGCGCCAGAGAAACGTGACACGCCGTTGGCAATCTCGCCAATCCGCACCTCAAATGTGGAGGCTGCGCTTCGGAAACTGGCAAGGGTCTTTTGCAGTTCACCCATAAGCGTTGCGCTGCCATCGGAACTCATCATCTTATCGAGGCCATCGAAAAGCGCATCCACCCGGCCGGCGGCAGAATTGAGCGTCTCTGCAAATGCTGCTGCATCGGCGGTGATTCCGCTTATGCGGTCCCCCTCGCCTTCAAGACGCGTTGCAAGGTTTTTGAAACTCTCGCTGCCTTCGCGGGCATTTTCAACAATTCCGGAGATTGCTCCGTTTTGATC
>CAZOCA010000128.1:5558-7638 GCA_964578105.1 uncultured Pararhizobium sp. | reverse complement strand
GAATCCCAGTCTTCGGTCTCATGCCCGACAATTGTCAGGGTTTCGGTTTTCCAAAAAAAAGAGACGGCTGGAGGATTTCCAGCCGTCATGATCAGAAAAAACAGGATTGTCGCGATAACGCCGAAAAAGACTTTCCCGATGATATGCACGACTTAAGAGCCTGGATTATTTGAAGCCCAATTCGCCCAGCACCCAATCGGCATAATTGCCTGCACGGGTATAGGCTGAGAATTTGGCGTTGCGGTTACAGCCTGGCTCGTCTGAACTGAACATGCCCCAGCTTACGATTCCGGCCTGAATGAACGTTCCATCTTGCTGACGGACGACCAAAGGGCCACCACTATCACCATCGCATGCGCCACGTGGGCCAAGCGGCGTTCCTGAACAGATCATGTTTTCGGAGAATGGTTCTTGCACAGCCGCGTTCATGTCCAGCCACAGCTTGTTGGCAATTTCACCCTTGACGCCCAGGATTTCAACGGCTTTGGAAAATGAACTGGCTGCAGCCTTTCGGCGCGGTTCCATCATGACCGCATTACAGACGGCGCGATCCAGAATTTCGATTTTACCTTCCAGAAGCTCAATCGATGCCGTTCCGGTTTCTGTCCGGCCCCAGCCTGTCACAATGGACTCCACACCGGGCTGTTCCAGAATATCAGCATATTCTTCGGTGGGGATCGTGATGGTTTTAAAGGCCGACGTTGGCTTGCGCACCAGCTTTAGTAGGGCGATATCATTTTCAAAGCTGTTTGGATTATAGGACGGGTGGACCTTGATCTGTTCAATGCCGATCAGATCCCCACCTTTGGTAATATTGTTTGACCCTACAAGAATGCCGATATTGCTTGAATCCACGAGATAGAGCCCGTCGTCACGTGCATCTACAACGCAGTGTGCCGCTGTCAAAACCCATTGGTCCTGGATCATCGAGCCACCACAGAATTGAGCCACTGTGCTCTTTTCTATATCAACGCGCAGCAATGCGGTCTGATAGGGATATTCGCCTTCATCAGCCCGTTGTCCGTTGAGAACACGAGAGGCTTCCTCGTCCTCACCTGCACGCTCCACGAATGCGCTTTTTTCAGCAGAACCGGCCAGTGTGTAAGGCGCAACAAAATTCACGCCTTTTTCCAGGGGCGCAAGCTTTTCTGCTGCCTGCAAAGTTGCCGTTGTCATCAGCAATGACGCTACCGCGAGACTCAAACCAATTTTCATACATTTTCCTCCGTAGGGATATTAAACATTAAAAGACCAGCAGAAATGGAAAAGCCATTAGTGAAAGAGCCATTCCTGATGCAAATAGAAGTAGTCCGTTGCCATTTGTTTTGTTGTCTGCGGCCAACCAGTCAACATAATCTTGAAATTGAAATCTGTGCACTGCGACAGAACTTCCTGTGCGCAGCCGCAAGTAAGTTGGCAGGTGCCGGAAGAACTTGAAGGCGCCAAACATGGCGAGCATGATTGCCAGTGCAAACACGATGATGATCGCGAAAGAGAGTGAATTCATTCCAGCTGCCCAACCACATCAACAAGTATCTGGGCAATTCCGCCACCGGCACCGCCACGTTTCTTCACAGCGCGTGTCGTAGAAGCAAAACCTGCTTCAGCCAGCATTCCCCCTAGCTCACTCTGATTTCCTCTGGTGCGCTCCAGACTTGACTGCTCGAGCCAACTCAAATCCTCGACCGCGCTTTGTGGTGCTGCGGGCGTCGCAACAACGAGAATGCGCTCCCGGCCCAAGGAAGCATCGGTGATATCAAACAGATCAAGATCAAAACTGTCTTCTCTGTTCAAACGCTCCGCATAGATGTGGGAAATCGAAAAATCGCTGCCGATATACAACACGTTCACATCGACCGGATTGCGCTGGGTATTTTTTGCTTTCAGAAAAACGATGTCCCCCGGTACCAGCTTTGAAACAGAGGCAGAATCCAGCACAAGAGGTTCTTCGCGCACCGTATTCTGGGCCGTAAATTGCAGATCAACGCCCATCGCTGACGGTCTGAAAATGCCACCGAGTTTGATGAGATTATTGGCCCGTGCCATGCGTGCCAGATTATCTCCGACAATGGCCAAAAAC
>CAZOCA010000128.1:0-5548 GCA_964578105.1 uncultured Pararhizobium sp. | reverse complement strand
ATGGAAACTGATGGGGTTTTGTTCAGTCCCTCGGGCACCAACTGGCCGTCCCTGCCGACGAACCAGAGGCTGTTGTCCCTGACAACAAACTGGACATCGGCTTCGGTTTCAGGGTCGGTAATCTCCAATCTCAGACCAGCCTGCTCAAACGTCGCCAGAGCGGAGAAAAGTGCTTCAGTCTCGGGCGTTTGTTGCTCGTCCAATGGTTTGGCAATGGTGAAACTGTAATCAATGCTGGTCTCGGTTTTCCGTGCAAACTGCGTATCGGCAGGAATTGCAAAGCTTTCGCTGATTGGAATCACAGTGGCGGTCAGATCTGTGATTGTTTCGACCTTGAACTGCAGATTTTCGTCCACTTCTGTCTGAGCGGGCGTCTCAACCATTCCCAGGGTTTCGCCAAGCGACAGCCCATGAAGACGACCGGCCTTTATCGTCAGTGTGCCACCCGTTTGTTTGACCGGCCATTGCTGGACAAAAGCTGCTTCGGTATTTGAAAAGACACCAAAATCAAGATCGCCCTCAAACAGTGGGGTGGGCTGCGAGCGATTCAGTACTGAATAATTTCGCAGAATTTCCTGACCGAGCTGGCGATAGGACATGCCTGGATTTTGTGCGATGGCCTCCAGAATGGAGAAGGTAAAGAGACCGTGCGGTTCACGCGGAGTCTTGTTCGCCGGAAGCCGCATTTCCGGTGTTGTCTGGTTGGTTTGTGCTGCGTAAAACGCAACAAAACTGCCGGTTTCGGAGGTCGGGCTTTCCGCCAGGCTTTCAACCGAACCACCCGTCTCTTCAACGCCAACGCCTCGTGTGGTTGGCCGCGCGGCAACCAAATCGGCATCACTTATGCCAAGAATGGCTGGAGAAAGCTTACGGGACACTTCTCTGTCCAGCGGATCAGCCAAGCTTGCAGCACGTGTTACGGTGCCTGAATGGCAACTGTCAAAAACCGCCCAGATATGGGCTCCCTTGGACTGAATGGCACCAATCAACTCGCCAATTTCATCATCCACCAAGGCATTGGTAACCGTACCGACCTTGTTGTCCCATGCGCCAATATCTGCAGGCAAAAACAACTCGTCCAAACCATCCAGTTCCGTTGAAGGGTCGAGGGCCGGTGCCTGCGTTCCATGACCTGAAAAATGCAGATAGACAAAATCACCAGGCCCTGCTTTGGCGGCCAGACCGCTCATGGCACCACGTATCGCCGCCAATGTGGGGATGTCGGCGCCCTCAACACCATCGGCAAGTATCTCGATGTTGTCTTCTTCAAAAGGTCTGGCGCTGTTGGAGATTAAAAAATCACGCACCAGTATGGCGTCGTTCCTGGGACCTTTCAGCCATAGTTCCTTTGGCAGATTCTGGTATTTTGATACGCCAACAATCAATGCATGATTTGTTTTTGCAATCGCTTCGCCCCAGGAGAGCAAAGCAACTCCACATATTATCGACAGCAAAACGGACGCACTTTTGAAACACATTACTTTTTTCATACCAGACTTAAATACACCAGATTCTGTCTTCTTTGTGTCCAAGAAAATCTTATCATTAATGCATATATTTTATGATCTGTGTTCCCCAAATAATCTACCTGTATTTGCAAAATACAACCTTAAACCACAACAATTAGTTGTACAAAACAACGTTATTCAATCTTATGTTTATTTAAGTTTAACGGACATTATCTATTGGCTAACCCTATGTTACTGCGTAATTTTTTGCAACATAACCAATCATGGTTGTTTGGCCTGGAATCAGTTTCGAGATGTTTTTAATGGAAAATATGGCTGCTATCGCTTTTGGTATGCTCGGTGCATTTTACATGTTTGGAGGCTATGCAGTTTTGCGCGCAATTGCGATGGACGAGCTGATCGACACAGTTATCGAACGCGTCAATTTTTCGGATGACACTTCGGAACCAGTCAGTTCCGAACATTTCAAAAAACGATTTCTTGGCGTCATGGCTGTTGTCAGTTTTGCAGGTGGCGCCTTCTTGTTCTTTCATTCGGCACTCGCAACTGCTCTGTTTTGCATCTGTCTTGCAATGCAATTGCTGCACGTTTTGGTGCTTGGACCGCGTTACTTCGACCGGGATGAAGACAATGATCCCAATGCGTCAGGTCGCCAGGCCACAATCAATGCCATGGTTATTTACGCGGTGGTTACATTCTGTCTGCTGTACGCTCAGCACCTTGGTGCGCTGCCGTCATTCCCAGCCTCCTGGTCTCAACGGGAAACAGCAGGCCTGGCGGTGACAGCGGCCTTCGCGATTTACGCTTATCGGCTGGCACGGATCCCCCGTTCTGGCGCTGGCATCCCACAATCGCTGCAGCCCAATGATCAGACACTCCAAGCTGACGTTTCTGATCCAGAGCAGCCCGGCAATGTTATTGGCATAGCGGAACTACGTGTTCAGGCGACCGCGCATGAAGAGGGACTTTGGGCACGGTCAAAGGCAAATGATTTCTGGGAAACAGTTGATCCAGATCTGCTTGGTATTTCAATCGCCTTGGAATCGCGAATTTCCAAGTGGGAGGACAGATATGATCGGTTCTGCAACACCGACGAAATAGACGCGTTGAACGACGAACCAAACTGGAGCGATCCTGAGAAGCGGACACATTTTCACGAAGCCCATTCGATAGCTCAACTGCTGAAAGACGAGGTGACTTCGCTACATCCCCATAAGGTCAAGGTAACCTGGGTAAATCAAGATGGTGAAATTCTCGACATCCAGACTTAGAATTCAGAGCTACAGCCAATTGCCCATCAGCACGAATGGAGACCAGAAATAGGGGTGCGCAAATGTTGCCTGCGACGCCTCCGCGGCTTTCTTTTTCTGACGTCCAGAGACGCCGCGTTCAAGACTTGCCATAACTTGTGGAACCTGATTTCCGGTCAACATGGAAACCTGTGCAATGCGCAATGCTTCGGCTTTGGAGAGGCCCTGATCGATCATTGCATGGTAGAAATCACGCATAAGGATCGGCGTTGCATCGTCGGCGACCGGCCATAGGGATGCCATCACCGCGCCCGCGCCATTGGCTTGCGCTGCGGCACCGAACCCTTCGATTTCCGAGCCATCGCCGCCGCCGAGAGCCGTCTGACAGGCAGACAGGGTGACAAGATCAATCCCTTTGAAACTGAGGGCCCTTTGCTTGCGAATGTCTGACAGTTTCAAATGTGAGCCATCACCCAACAGCAGAAATGAATCATCCTCCTGACCAGGTTTCAGGTTGAAGTGACTTGCGATGTGAAGAATGGAGGGCTTTTTCAACAATGCCAGCTTCAGGCTTTTTTCATCGAAACTTGCGTCAAGCGCAGTTGGGCCTTCCAGCACACCCTGCGCATCATCGCCGGAAAAAATGATTTCCAATTCCTGCCGCACACCGGGCAATGGGGAAAAACCCGGATGGGCAGCGGTAACCCCAAAACCAGCGGTCTTGGAGCGCTCGCGCGCGCCTTCATTAAATTGCGTTGGAATGGTCGTGGTATACAGAGAAAATGCAAAATTCTGGACGAGATATCCCTCGCCATCAAACAGGGCTGCAAATGGCACATATCGCAAAAACCCGTTCAGGTTCAGCATCACCACCTCGGTTTCGCTCTTGTCCAGCGCTTCACGCACAGGTGCGAACAATATGTCGTTCAACTCCTTCAGCTTGGCTGACGCGTCGGGCGATCGTTGCTCAATGAGTTGTAAACTGTCGAAGACCAGCTTGGCCAATTCTGCCTTTTCGACTGCCACCTCCTCATGCAAATTCAAATTCGGCAAGGTCAGAAACAGATGTGCCTTGTCATCAATTGCAGCAATTTGAAGAATGGCCACCTTTTGCCCCTTGTCTTCCAGCAAGGCCTGGTAGCTTTCGATCTTGTCAAACTGGGCCGTCAAACCTTCGGTCTGGGTGGGTTCGACGCTTTCCAGAAATGCCTCCACCTGCGCTTCAAACGTTGCATTGGAGGCTTCCAACGCCTCCTGCAATACAAAAATCTGCTCGATTTCAGCATCATCCGCAGTGTCAGCTTCCAGCTTTAGTGTCAGCGCGAAAAGGGTCTGGGCGGCTTCGATTGGAAATTCGGAAAGTTGCTTCAATCGCTCCTCTTCAGACAATTCAGCGTCGGTCAATATGGCTGTGGTGTTTGCGACGGATGCGCTTGCGTCACGGCGCAGGAAATTGAAAACCTCCTGCTCCTTTTCCATATTCAGCACCGCTTGGGCTTCTGCAATGCGCCCCTGTTCTATCAGCAGTGAAGCAAGGTGCTCATAAAGCCGCGACCATTCGCTGCGCAATTCCTTGGTTCCCGCTTCGCCCAAATCTGCATTCTGGTTTCGAATGGCTTGTTGCGCATTCACCGCCAGCTTTCCGAAAGTGATCGCCTTGTCGATGTCGCCTTTGGCGCGCATGGCGCGGGAAAGCGTGTCAAAGGCCCAACGCTGGTCATCATAGGTTGTTGATTTATTTGCCGAAATATAAGGCATGGCGCGCATGGTCCAGCGAATTGCTTCGTCGGTCCGGTCCATTTGATGGTAGATGATGCCAAGATTTATTCTGACTTTTCCACCATTGTCGGAGAACGCGCCTTCATGCTTGTCTATCATCGGCAAGGCTTTGAGCGTCCAGTTTTCAGCCTCTTCGAAATTATCAAGGCGTCTGAAGACCCACCCGATATTGTTGATGGCATAAGCGACGGGGGCGCTTTCCGGTCCATAGGCCTTGCTGTAATGCAGCATCGCCTTGTTGTAGGTCTGGATGGAACCGACGTAACGTTTCATGCCCTCAAGTGCGATGCCTTCATTCAGATAGGTATCACCAAGGTAAACGCTCTCTTCGCCGTCGCCCGCAATCATAAGTGCACGCGCGGCTTCGAAATAGGTAAGGCTCTCCTTGTAGCGCGACAGATCAATCATGGTGAGACCCTGCGCCTGCAAGTTCAAAGCACGTTCCAGCGCCACACCGTCCAGATGCATGAAACGTTCAAAGACCTTGTCAGCCGCACGGTATCTCTCCAACGCTACGGCATAATTGTTCAATTGGCCGTGTCCATCACCAATCATTTTCAGGAGGGAGCCTGCAAAACGTTCGTCGTCGTTCTCAGCCTTTGAATATCCCTCATAGGCAATATCAAGATACCGAAGCGCGGTTCGGATGTTCTCCTCACCACCTTTCACAATCAGATCATAGCTGATGATATATGCAGAGTAGGCATCACCTGCATCTGCAGCCTCAATCATTTCGGGTGTGATTTCCGGCACGTCCTGCGCAGCAGCAATGGGAATTGTGGCAAGAATCGACACGCAAACTGCGCTTGTCAGGGCTGCGGAGAGACGACTCGTCCGACGCCGCAGGCGGCTTGCGCTGCCACTCATTTGAGAAAGATAAGCGGTATTCATTTTTGATATCAATTGTTTAATCATGTGTTCAACCTACGAATTCTGCGGCCATTTTCAAATAGAAAATCCGCTCAAAATTCAAGGGATATGAACTGACGGGCCACTGGCTCCAGTATTCGGCCAACAATTGCGACTAAAATTTGTCATCATGAAATATTC